>JAHFMB010000025.1 GCA_023269245.1 Candidatus Tayloriibacteriota bacterium | reverse complement strand
AGACGTACGTGTCGAGCAGATGCGAAAGCAGAGCCAAGTGAACCGACCGTTCGCATTAGATGCGGCGGAAGATTATCGGACAAAAGCTACTCTAGGGATAACAGGCTAGTTCCGCCTAAGAGTTCATATCGACGGCGGAGTTCGGCACCTCGATGTCGGCTCACCACATCCTGGGGGTGGAGAAGCTCCCAAAGGTTTGGCTGTTCGCCAATTAAAGTGGTACGCGAGCTGGGTTCAGACCGTTCAGTGCATGCAAGTGCCCTGGACAGTCTGAATCACTTCGAGAAACTTAGTAATCTATGAAAAAGAGAGGAAAGAATCAATCATATCATGGCGGTCATTTCTGTATTGAAATGATGAAGTCGATTTATATCGGTGGAAACCCTTAGAGAAATCTGAGGATAATACCGAGGGAAGGCGAGAGCCGCCCGTAGAGACTAAACATCGACGTTTCATTCTGAATGTCAGAAGGGAATAAGCTATAGTCCAATGCAACAAGTAATTGTTGATACCATGCGTGAGACAGGTTGGTCTCCTATCTACTGTAGGCGTTGATACTTGAGGGGATTTGACTCTAGTACGAGAGGACCGAGTTGAACGAACCTCTGGTCTACCTGCTGTTCTGCCAAGAGCAACGCAGGGTAGCTATGTTCGGATTGGATAACCGCTGAAAGCATATAAGCGGGAAGCCAGCCCCAAGATGAGGTATCGTTGAGACCCGTGAGAGATGATCACGTTGATAGGCATTAGGTGTACGCACCGTAAGGTGTTGAGCCGTGATGTACTAATCCGTCGATCCTATTAGGAATTTTGAAAGTCGCAGTTACAAATATGCGTGCTTTGCATTACTTGAGATACTGAGGTTCATATTGAATTCTGTGTTCTGGTGGTTTGGCGCTATGGCAACACCCGTTCCCATTCCGAACACGGCAGTGAAACGTAGTTGCGGCGATGATAGTCCTAAGGGGCGAAAGTAGCTTGCCGCCGGAACAGAGGATTCAATATGCGAGATATTCATATCGAGTAAAAAGCCGGGTTTTACCCGGTTTTTTCGTGCCTCGATGCCCACGTGGGCATCTATGGCATCCGCATTTTCTCTGTAACTGAGATACAATAGTTGTATAATATAGGAAATAATTTTAAACATGTCATCGATTCATATCAAGACTCAATATGGGTTCGCACTTGTCGTCACAATACTGTTGGGAGCACTTGTCCATATTGCCAGTATGACACGAGCACCAGAGGTCGATGCCCCTCCTACTGTCTATTCGCCTGTGCACAGACAGACTGAGGCCGTGGGGGATTTTAACTCCAGTATGATAGCCCGTTATACATCAGAAGTCGCTAGCCCGTATGCCGCAAGTGAGCGTGTGCCATTTTTCAGTCGTGTATCCGACATCTTGCAATACATTGCCGATCGCATTATGAATGGAGTAAGAAAAATCACAGTTGTTTTTTGGTGAACGCTACGGATTGAACCACATTCTCAGATATGACATAATATGTTGGTCGTACCCACTATTATTTATCTCGTTTTACCTCTATGGACCCTATAGCACCAATTGCGCAAACCCCGGTTCCCCAGGCACCGGTCTCGGTTCCTGCACCTCAGATTACTCCAGCAGGCTCGTTTGACGGGCCGGTGGCGTTGACGAAATTCGCGTGGGGTATCTTTATCAAGCATTGGAAGACATTGGGGCTGATTCTGCTTGTGCCAGTTGTCATATACGCGATTGGCGTATTACTCATAGCGACCCATTCTTCGATCGGTTCCATACTAGGGTTTATTGTTGTCGTTGCTTTCTATGTATTTTTGCTTGCGGCATTACCGGCGACAATTCGTGCTATCCATCACTTTGTCACTGGCGCGGCTCCGGTTTCGGTCGCTACACACTATCGTTTCGGGTTCAGCGTGTTTTGGCCGTTTCTATTGGTGACTATTATTGCCGGATTAGTGATGGCAGGATCATCTGCACTGTTAGTTATACCGGGCATATTTGTCGCGGTTTCAACTCTCGTCTACAAATATGCGTTTGTCATAGATGGTAAGAGAGGATTTTCTGCGCTGACTGAAAGCTTTGCCCTCGTGCGTGGCCGCTGGTGGAAAGTATTTGGAAGGATGCTCTTCTTGATCCTTGTGGTCGTAATCGTATACATTATCGTTATTCTCATTGGTCTTTTGGTAAGTATGTTACCTCCAGTGCTTGCAGTAGTTATCGGTATCATTATCGGTCTCGCCTTTTTGCTATTTGCGTGGTCGTTTGGACATGCGTATTTTTACCGCCTCTACAACTCGCTCAAAGAATCTCGCTCAGCCAATGTCCCGACGGGAACATTCAAAGGCTGGCTCATTGCGTTCCTTTGCATAGGCATTATTTCACCGCTTATATTGATACCTATCATGTCAGCGATCGTTCTTTCTTCACTCAATGTGGCCCGCATGAAGGGTATCGAAGCGCAGCAAAATGCCCAGGCTCGCATGGCGGAAATACAGCGCGTGATTGACGCGGAAAACCTGAAGTCAATGCAACAGGGAACGGGCACGCCTGTCCAAAAATAATTGTCGCGTATGACGTTTTTTTCCCAGTTTAAAGATTCGGTATACAACCCCTCCTTCTACCATGCTCGACGCACTGCGTCGACAGGGCAAGCTTTCGGGTACTTCTTTATACTGGTGTTATGCATCAGCATTATAAGCGCGGTCGTCATGGCGCTTGCGGTTGCCCCAAAAATCGATAGATATACGTCTCCCGAATTCATTTCCCACATCGCACAGTACTATCCTTCGGAATTACAGATTCGTATGAAAGCAGGGCGGTTATCCACGAACGTCAATGAACCATACGCGATTCCGTTTTCCGCGGAAGTCCGTGCCGAAATGATGAAGGGTGGTCCCGGCATGCAGGCGGAAAATGTCGTTGTTATCGATACAACTCATCCATTGGTCATCCAGAATTTTGCTGCGTACAAGACACTGGTTCTGTTAACCGAGGATTACGCGGTTTCCCAGGAAAAAAATGGCAAAGTGTCGGTCACGCCACTCAAAGGTTTTCCCGATGGCGTACTTGATCAGACGTTTATTCGCGAGTTCTTGAACAAGGTAGCGCCGATCATCCTCAAGCTAGTACCGCTTCTTGTTCCACTCGGATTTGTCACCGCGTTTGTCGGGTATGTTGTCGGATATCTGTTCCTGCTTCTCATTGCGTCACTGATTGTCTGGATTGTCTACAACATACAGAAGAAAGACATTACCTATGGGACATGTTATAAGCTCGGGCTGTACGCGGTGACCCTGTCGCTCATCATCGATCTCATCGCATCCGTGACGCAGATTGGTACGGTACCCTGGTATGCGAACATCATCCTTATCCTGATTGTACTTCTCGCGAATGTCCGCGATGTGGAACCTACTCACACCTAATCATGTCATCCTGGTCACAACGCCGAAAATCGGTCTATGCCCTCATTGTCTTCATTATTGTAGTGGGGGCGATTGGCATTCCCGGATTCTATCTATTTTACCAGTCGCCGACATGTACGGATGGCGTCATGAATGGCAATGAGCAGGGGGTCGATTGCGGCGGCTCATGCGAACGGCTGTGCCAGACATCGTTTTTACAGCCGTCGCTCGCGTGGACGCGCTTCGAACAAGTGGCGCCCGGTCTGTATAACTTGGCGGCCTATATTGTGAATCCGAATATTGATGCCGAAGCCCTCTCAGTGCCGTATCACATTGCACTCTATGATAATCGCGGGGTATTGATCATCGACACTGCCGGCCACGTGACTCTGCCTCCGCACCGTAACACCATCGCATTTATGGGCGCGGTCAATGTCGGCAAACGTATTCCGAGCAAGGCTTTATTTGAATTTACCGCTCCACCGGATTGGCACAAGAAGACAGATGCACTTTCGGCGATTGCAGTTGGTGACAAGAAGTACGCCGAAGACAGTCTGGGGTCGTCCCTTACCGTCATTCTCAAGAATACGAGTGTGTACCCGATCATTAACGTGGGTGTGTACGCAGTCCTGTATGATAAGGATAATAACGCGCTTGGATTTTCCAAAACGTTTGTAGATGAAATTCCTGCGAAGGGAAGTTCTCTAGCCCCATTCACCTGGCCCGTCAACAGGAAAGGGGAGGTCATTTCCATTGAAGTTCTCCCAGTTTCCGAGTGAGTAAAAGTTCGCTCGCATCACTTGTTCAAAAAGCGTATACTACCCGCATTGATACTCCACCTGCATGAATTCGCTCCCTCCGCAATCACACTCATCATACAACCTTGTCACCGGTCGCCGTCGCGGCATGGATTGGTGGCTGTTTGGTGCGACGATCCCCATTCTAGCGGCCGGCCTCATGACGATGTATTCGTTTACCGGGAACAACACATTTGCGAGTCACCAATTTATTTGGATTGTGGTGGCGATCGCACTTTTTTTTGTGGTGAGCTCTGTCGATATCCGTTTTGTACGGTCGACATGGGTTTCGGTAGCCGCATTCATCCTTTCCGCACTTTTACTTGCGGGCTTGTTTGTATTCGGCACGGTGTCCAACGGTTCTCGCTCGTGGTTTGACCTCGGCAGCTTCTCATTTCAACCGTCTGACTTGGCGAAATTGGCCATCATGCTTATTTTGGCAAAATATTTTTCACGTAGGCATATCGAAATAGCGAATGTGAAGCATATCCTCGTATCGGGCACGTACGCCTTTATACTGTTCGCGCTTGTCCTTGGCAGCCCCGATCTCGGTTCAGCCATGATTATATTTTTTATTTGGCTGGGCATGGTCATGGTTTCGGGCATCTCAAAAAAACATTTATTTGCGATGCTCGGTATCGGACTTCTCGTTTTCGGACTTTTATGGAGTTTCGGTTTCAAGGAATATCAAAAAGACCGCATCAGAAATTTCATCGATCCGTTGGCTGACATTCACGGTGCGGGATACAACGCGTATCAGTCAACTGTTGCGGTGGGTTCAGGACAATTTTGGGGCAAAGGACTTGGCTATGGCACACAGTCGCGCCTCAAATTTCTTCCCGAATACCAGACTGATTTTATTTTCGCGGCTTTTTCCGAAGAATGGGGTTTTGCCGGTGTAGTCATCCTGTTCACTCTGTATGGCATTATCATTTGGCGAATCATCAGAAACTCGCTCAACGGAGCCACGAATTTCGAAATACTGTTTGGTGCTGGCGTGGCGGTTTTTTTCATCGTGCATATTGTCATCAATGTGGGCATGAACATGCATTTATTGCCGGTGACTGGTACGCCGTTGCCACTCATGAGCTACGGTGGCACGCACGTGCTGACAGAATTTCTAGCACTTGGGGTTGTTGTGGCGATGCGGCGCTATTCGCGTCCGGCGCACAAGGATGCGGTCAAGAATGAATTTATTGGGCCGCAGTAGGCTGTTACGGGTAGAGTCTGTAATTCAAAAGTATCCGGGACGTGCTGTTCCTCACCACGGCTGGCCTTGTTGGTATGAATGAAAGAACCAACAAGGCCGCCTTTTCTCGGCGTTGCCTGTAGTCACCAACTTGAGACCTATCCGCAACGCCTGTGAAGAGGATTCGTAACAGCACGTCCCGGATACTTTCCGTGTTACGAATGTATCGCGTACACTTCTGCAACACCATCTAACATTTTTTCAAGTGAAAATTGTTTTGAAACGCGCTCCTTGAGGGCGGTGCCGCTCTTTTTGCGCTCTTCAGGATGTTCGATCATAAATGAGAGCGCATGAGCAAGTTCGCGAATATTTTTCGGCTGAACTAATACACCCGATTTCATATCTTCAATAATTTCTGGCACACCTCCTACCGTGGTGGCAATGACGGGAAGTGATGCGTGGCCGGCTTCAAGGATAGTGTAGGGAAGTCCTTCTTTGAGCGATGGTAGAACAAATATACTAAATGCTTTCAAATATTCAGCGGCATGATCCATGTAGCCGGCCAAGAAAACGTATTGTTCCAGTTTCTTCTCGGTAATGAGCATCTGCAGATTGGCTTTATTGTCGCCATCCCCAATAATCACTAATACGGTCTGCGGGTACTGCTCAACAACAGTCGCCATGGCATTGATAAGATACGGCAGACCCTTGTTTGGATGAAGTTCAGCGATGGTCCCAATAATAATTTTTTTATTGAATTCAGGAATTGGCATGCTGATATGTTTTGCAATAGATTGCTTTGCGCCGTCTACAGATATGAATGTAGGAGATTTGATGCCGATTGGGATAAGACGGAGTTTCTTCTTTATCCAAGGAAAGTTGAATGCTTGCGCATATTCGCGTTCAGACAATACGATGGTGGTATGGCAGAGTATCATGGTAATCCATGAGAAAAATATGATTGCAAGGCGTTGGTGGAGGGGACGGTTTTCGTTGAATGTCCAACCGTGGACTGTATATATGATAGTTTTGACGCCGAGAATACGGCCAGCAACAGCTCCAAGACCAGCTGCTTTCGGGCTGTGGACATGGAGAATATCAGGTCTGCGATGACGAATGACGGACATAATCTCTTTGAGTGAGCCAGCATCCTTGCCGACGGCGATATCGCGGCCCATAGCGGCAATGGAATGAGTGTATATGCCAGCGGCCTCCAGGCGGGTCCGTAATGTGCCGTTTCCACCAAGGGCGACAGCTACTTCATGCCCACGGTCCTTCATGGCGACCGCAAGGTCAAAGACGTTTCTTTGGGCACCGCCCCAATTGGACTTGGTTATGAGATAGAGTATCTTCATCATGTATACGCTAGCAAAAATAAGGCTTTTCGGCAAACACTCTTGATATAAACACAAAAACATGGTAAGGTATTGCCTATGACTTCTATAGCCAGCAGCCGCCGAATGTTATTTCTTATCCTGGGAGACCTTATCGGGTACGTCTTTTCTCTCATCCTGACGCTCACTATCCGCTATGGCGCACTGCCGAGCCGTGCGTTGTTCTATGACCATATCCCATCTTTCGCGATATTATTCGCCCTATTCTTACTCATCAGCTTCAGTGCCGGGTTGTATGACAAGCAATCCGTAGTTCTGCGCGGACGCATTGAAGGGGCGCTTATCCGCGTGCAAATCATCAACTTCCTGATCGGCATCGCGTTCTTCTATTTTGCTCCGGTGGTCATCGCGCCAAAGGCCAACCTCTTCATGTACATCATTATTTCGACGGCCGTCCTGATTGTATGGCGCCGCATCATGTTCCCCGTAGTCACCGTCTCCCGAAAACAGCCTGCTATTCTCGTGGGGGCAGGGGAAGACATTGGTGATATCTTTGACGAAGTAAATATGTCCGGCCGTTATGGACTGGTATTCGCGGATCATGTCGTGCCGGGTGTTGCCGTCGAGGACACCGTCAAGCAGATTTCAGCTGCCGTCACGCGCACGGGGGCATCTATCATTGTTGCCGATCTCCATGACCGGCGCGTCGAAGCGGCTATACCATTTTTGTACTCCTTGATCTTTTCTGGCGCCCAGATCATCAATGCCAGCAAAATGTATGAATCAATCTTTGACCGTATCCCGCTCTCAATGGTGGGTGAGCGCTGGCTCATAGAAAATTCAGGAACTGCCCTCGGCAACCGCCGTGTGTATGATGGGCTCAAGCGCACAATTGGCCTGATCATTGCCGCTGTAGGCGGAATCATTTCGCTCATCTTGTATCCTTTTGTGTATGTAGCAATCAAGCTTGACGATAAAGGGCCGATGTTCATCGCGCAGGATCGTGTCGGCCGCAAAGGCAAGACGGTGCGCATCATCAAATTTAGAACCATGTCCGGCAACGACAATGGGACGTATGGGGCTTCAGGTGTGACAAAAAACGTCGTCACGCGGGTCGGGTCCTTCCTGCGTAGGTCGCGCATCGATGAGCTCCCGCAGTTTTGGAATGTTATCAAAGGTGACCTCTCAATGGTCGGTCCGCGTCCAGAATTACCTTCACTTGTTGCCATCTATAAACAAGAAATCTCGTATTATGAATCCCGCCACCTCGTCAAACCGGGTCTTTTCGGTTGGGCTCAGATCTACCATGAAAGCCATCCGCATCATGAGATTGCTACCGAAGAGACACGAAACAAGTTGTCGTACGATATGTACTATATAAAGAATCGTTCATTCATGCTTGATCTCAAGATTGTGCTGAGGACGCTGCAGATCCTTATTCGAAGGAGTGGGAGGTAATAGGGCCTCACACCATTTACAAATCCTCACTTCTGTTATATTCGCTTTGCTCATATAACGACTGCGCTCGGATTTTGTAAAAAGCCTGAGAGCTATTTACAAATCCTCACTTGTCGTTATAATACCCCCCATATGCTAAAACACCGCGCTCGGGCAGTCATGCTCCTTATTGTTGCCGCAGCCATCGGCTATTTTGTCTACGTATCCGACCAGCCGGGTAGTGCGTATCCATTCCGTCTCGGCCTCGATCTCTCAGGTGGAACCCACCTCGTATACCAGGCGGATGTCTCAAAGCTCGCTGCGACAGATATTGGCGACTCCATGTCATCCCTCCGCGATGTGGTTGAGCGCCGCGTCAACCAGTTTGGCGTCAGCGAGCCGCTTGTGCAGACCGAAGAAGCAAAGACATTGAGTTCAAAAGAGAGCGCCTACAAGCTTATCGTCGAGCTGCCGGGTGTCACGGATGCCGAAGAAGCTGCACGATCTATCGGCGCGACACCGTCTCTTGAATTCAAACTGGTGACCGCGGACGCGATGCGTACGTTCCAGGCTTCAAGCACCGAGATTGCGAGCACAACCTTGCAGCAGGCCGCTTACATGGCCCTCTTCAAACCGACAGGTTTGAATGGAACTATGGTGGCCAAAGCAGTCCTCGAATTTAATACCACGACAAATCAGCCGACGGTCGGTCTGACATTTACGAGTGATGGTCGCGACTTGTTCGCCAAGATTACCAAAGAGAATGTCGGCAATTACCTCGGTATTTTCCTTGATGGCAAAGATATCTCCGTCCCAGTGGTCCGCGATGCTATCCTCGATGGCAAGGCCCAGATCAGTGGCTCATTTACCATCGATGAAGCAAAACGCCTGGTCCGCGATCTCAATTATGGCGCCCTCCCGGTCCCTATCAAACTTATTTCCACACAGACTATTGGGCCGTCGCTCGGCCAGGCTGCCGTCAACGGCGGCATCAAGGCAGGCATTGTTGCCTTCATTATTATTGCCGCATTTTTGATACTCTGGTATCGCGTGCCGGGGGTCATCGCCGTAGTTGCATTGGCCTGTTATATCGCTCTCAACCTCGCCATCTTCAAAATTGGTGTGTCGCCGGCGCTCCTGGTGATTGTGCTCTTCTTCGGATTTCTGTCGATGTGGTGGCACCGAGGATTTTTGTTCGGCATTCCGGCTGCGTATATCTTGCTGGCGCTTATTCCGGGTGCATTGAGCCCGGTGACATTGACCGCTACTGGTATCGCTGGTTTCATTCTTTCCATCGGCATGGCCGTCGATGCGAACATTCTCATTTTTGAGCGCATGAAGGAGGAGCTTGCCCGTGGCCATGGCATTTGGGAAGCTATGCATGAAGGATTTGATCGCGCCTGGCTGTCTATCCGCGATTCCAATACGTCAAGCATCATCACCGGTATTATTCTCTTTGTCTTTGGTAGTAGTGCAGTCATTACCGGATTTGCCCTTGTCTTTGTGGTCGGCGTGGTGGTCTCGATGTTCACCGCTATTACCGCATCACGTTTGTTGTTGTACGCTGTAGCACCGACCAAGACCAGCAAACTAACAACGTTTCTTATTAGTAATGGCTTCCGCCGAATCAAATCTTAGAATTTCGTATTTCGAATTTCGAATTTAACTACTATGTGGGTCATCAAATACAGAAAAATATTCTACGCATTCTCGCTCATACTCGTCATCGCGGCTATCGTCGCGCTCGGCATCTGGGGCGTCAAGCCGGGCATCGATTTTACCGGTGGTACGCTGGTTGAAGTCGCTTATCCCGACACGCTTCCGACACAGGCCGAGGTTGCCGCCAAATTGGCGGTTATTGATCCGGCTGCTTCGATTCGTCCAACAGGGACGGACGGGTATATCATCCGCATGAAGCCGATAGAGCAGGGAGAAAAGGCCGCTGTCAACGCCGCGCTCTCCATTGACGGTACATATAAGATGATTGAAAAAAATTTCTCATCCATTGGTCCGATCCTCGGTTCGGAAGCCCTCCGCAAGTCTTTGTGGTCGATTATCCTTGTCATTATTGCAATCGTGCTTTTCATTACCTTTGCCTTCCGTAAAGTGTCAGAGCCGGTGTCTTCATGGAAATATGGCTTTGCCGCCATCGTTGCCTTGGCGCACGATGTCATTATTCCGACAGGCGTCTTTGCCATCCTCGGTCATTTCCTTGGCTACGAAGTCGATACCTTGTTCGTGACGGCACTCTTGGTGGTCTTGGGCTTTTCGGTCCACGATACGATCGTGGTGTTCGACCGTGTTCGCGAGAATCTGCACACCCACTCGCAAAAACCATTTGAAGAAGTTGTTGGCATCAGCGTCGGGCAGACGTTCATTCGTTCCATCAATACGTCGCTCACTACATTGATTGCGCTGGTTGTTCTCTATATTCTTGGCGGTTCGACCACCGAGCATTTTTCACTGGTGCTCATCATTGGTATTGCTGCCGGTACGTACTCTTCAATTTTCATTGGCTCGCCGCTCTTGGTGACTATGGAACAGTTTGCGCGAAGGAAGAAATAGGACGCTATATATAAATATAAAAAGGATACAAAAAAGGCGAGCCGGGGCGGCTCGCCGAAAGAACGATGGCAACTCAAACCAGGAGATCGTGCGCAATCAGATCATCGTGAAGCCGTTGGGCATTGGTGAAGAGGTGGGTTTGAAATCCAACCCGAGCGGCCGCTTCCGTGTTGACGTGGTAATCGTCAACCACGAGGCACTGACGGGGTGGGAATCCCAACTCTTTGGCCGCTTCCAAAAACGCTTCAGGATTCGGTTTTGTCGGACCGCCGTTGTACGAGTACGAAATATAGTGGAAGGGCCCGTGATGATTGAATCGCGATGCGATGTAGCGGACCCATGCTCTGCCGTGGACCGAAAGAAGTCCCAGCTTGAAGCGTCGCGCGCGGAGCGGTTC
>JAHFMB010000024.1 GCA_023269245.1 Candidatus Tayloriibacteriota bacterium | reverse complement strand
CCGATAAGCTCGAGGAGGACCGCAAGGCGGCTCTCGAGAAAATTGCGCAGCTTTCGGCCGCAGATGCAAAGGAACAACTCGTCAAAATCATCGAAAAGCAATCCGAGCAAGATCTGTTGGGTCGTATGGGCAAGCTTGAGAGTCAAGGTGAAGAGATGCTCGAAAAGAAGGCGCGGGACATCCTCGCCGTCTCTATCCAGCGCCTCGCATCATCAGTATCACAGGATGTCATGTCTACCGTAGTCGAGATCCCAAGTGATGATGTCAAAGGCAAGATTATTGGGAAAGAAGGTCGTAATATCAAAGCCTTTGAGCGTGTTACTGGGGTTGAAGTTATGGTTGATGATACGCCTGGAGCAATCACTATCTCTTCATTCGACCCTGTTCGCCGCCACACTGCTGCTATTGCTCTCCGCGAGCTCATCAAGGATGGCCGTATTCAACCAGCAAAGATTGAGTCGGTTGTCGACAAGGCAAAGCAAGACATCAATAAAACCATCAAGGAAAAGGGTGAGGCAGCTGCATATGAATGTGGTGTACTTGGACTTGATCCACGCATTCTTCTTATCCTTGGACGCCTCCATTTCCGTACCAGTTATGGACAGAACGTCCTCCAGCACTCTATGGAAATGGCACACATCGCCGGCATGATTGCCGAAGAGCTCGGAGCCAATGTGCAGGTTGCCAAAGCAGGTGCCCTTCTCCACGACCTCGGCAAAGCACTCGACCATGAGGTTGCTGGTACGCACGTCGAGATTGGCCGTCGTATTCTCCAAAAGTTTGGTGCCCCGGAAGAGGTTATCAAGGCTATGCAGGCCCACCACGAGGAGTACCCGTATGAGACCGTCGAATCACGCATTGTACAGACTGCTGATGCCATCTCAGGATCACGCCCGGGGGCACGTCGTGACAACGTTGAGAACTACATCAAGCGTCTTGGCGACCTTGAAGCTCTGGCAAACTCCTTCCCTGGCATCGAAAAGGCATACGCTCTCCAGGCAGGACGTGAGATTCGCATCTTCGTCAAACCAGAGGAGGTAGATGACCTGACTGCACGCAATCTCGCTCGAGATATCGCCCTCAAGATCGAAAAGGATCTCAAATACCCTGGTGAAATCAAAGTAAATGTCATCCGAGAGACGAGAACAATAGAGTTTGCGCGATAATATTCATACGCAAAGGCAAAAATTGACACTATTTTATCGGTAGTGTCAATTTTTGTGAGCCTATTGCCCAAAATATGGCTTACTATATAATTGGGACATGGTTCGAGACTCGTTCCGCCGCACTAGGCGGCGGGCCGGGACCACTTTATTAGCTTTAATACATACCATATGAATAAAGCAGCAATCGTAGATGCAGTTCATGGCGTACTCGGTGGAACGAAGGTTCAGGCCGAGCAAGCAGTTGAGACCATGATCAATACCATCGTCGACACCCTCAAGAAGGGCGAAGAGGTATCTATCGCAGGTCTCGGCATCTTCTCCGTAAAGCAGCGTGCAGCTCGCGAAGCTCGCAACCCTCGCACTGGTGAGGCCATCAAGGTCCCAGCAATGAAGGTTCCAAAGTTCCGCGCCGCAAAGGCATTGAAAGACGCAGTCAAATAACCCTTCCCGGGGTTATTTGGGTCGCGAGGTAATTCTGCACGAAGTGCTGAATTACGAATCGACCACCGCCACAGACGTGATTCTTGAGAGGTGCCTATCGACCACTTCTCTACGAATGAGAACTATTCTCTCTAGCAAAAGACCGCCATAATGGCGGTTTTTTGCTTTATCTACAAACGTTTCCTCTTATGGAAATAAAATGGATCTATTCCCTTACAACCCTCTCAACCAACTCCCCATCCTTGATCTTCAGGTACTTCGTCACACCAACAGAAGGTGCCTCCGTCATTGGGTCATTATCTCGACGTACAACATAATTGACTGCTGCCTCGCCATTAGTTATGCGTATGTTTTGTGGAGAGATACGATCACCGAGAAACACCGCTTTCGTGCCTACATATGAGCTTCCCGTATTAACTGCCGCAACGACATAGAAGAACACACCAGTGCCCGGAGTTTCTTGGTAGAGGAAGAAAACAGCATCTTCTTTACCATCACCATTGAGATCACCACGCTCCGGGGTGCCGAAAGCGTGCGTCACGAGAGAACCTGAGCTACCGGCAATTGCTTCGATAGATGACCCCCCTTTCAGGGTCACTTGTTCGTCGTCGATGGTGCAAGTTATATCGAGCGGACTGCCAGATATTGCGCCCGTTGAGACCTTTGTGTATTCAGATACTGCAACGCCACTCGACTCAGCATTATCGGTTACCGCAAGTGTCGCCTCATACTGGCGCCCAATGTAGAACGTCAGGCATGGGACTACGAGGATGAATAAGATGATGGCGCCGAGCTTTGAGTACCAGGTGACTTCGTTAAATTTGATGGACATGATGTAAATAAATTATTTTCAATTACCCTAAATGTGCGTGATCGTTCCATGTCACAACTAGCCAAACAGATTTCGCTTCGTCATATTCAAAAATAGTAATCCCCGTGTTACGTGTACGCAAGCCAGTGAACAAGTCTAGGCACATCTTTGCGGTAAAATCAGTACCGAATATCGCATGTCCCGCTATAACCCTTAGAAAAGTTCCATGACTAACCACGACAATGTTTTCCTCTTTCCTTGATAGCAGCATGGTAAGTACTTTTTCCGCCCGCATATTAAGATCTGTAAAATTCTCCAACTCGTGATACTGATATCCTGGCGTAGTGAAATTTTTATCAAGCTCGGCCTGAAGAGAATTGTACTTCTTTTCACTCAAATCCTGATGCTTCAGTGGGTGTTTTCTCTCAATAAGTAAACCCGAAAACTCAAGTGGTTTGCCTGTTTTTTCTTGTATTATCTGCGCCGTCTCTTGCGCGCGTCGAAGTGTACTTGAAATAATCAGATCAAATTGCAATCGACTGCAACGATCCGCGATCATAGCCGCCTGCTTTTTCCCCGCATCAGATAAAGGAACATCACCAACCCTTGAATTGCCAGCGTTTGATGTGCTTTGCCCATGTCTGACGAAATAAACTCGTTTCATGTGCGGGACGGGAGAATCGAACTCCCGACTAGACATTGGAAGTGTCTCATTTTACCACTAAACTAGTCCCGCATAGTAAGAACACGGTCAATCGTAGCAATAATCTTGCGTTGTAACAAGACGCCAAAGTTTTTGTCTCCATTACTGACTATGCTCAAGTGGGCCGTCCCGTACGGAAGAACTCCTCGGCGATCTTTTCTTTTGTTCACGCGCCTATCAATATATGATTGTTGAAATGATTTTCTAGAAAGACTAAGTGCTTTCATCCAGAAATGAATGACCGCATCCTCGTCATTATCTGGATACATATGAATGCGTATGCGAAAATTGTTATCTGAAAGGCCGAAACATTTTTTAAACCACATTATTGAGAATTTAATAATTTTCGGATCGGAATTTACCATCCTGGTCATGCCTCCAGTCTTGCTACCCTCACCGAGATAAATACCCAACCCAAACAAAAATATATCCCGGCTATCAATTGACTCAATCTGCGTGTGCGCATAATTGAGCGCCTCCTGTTCAGAAAGTGCCCTATCAACACGAGACCTACTGACTATTCGCCTACTATTTTCGTCTATTTTTTCTTGCAGTGCCCCATTTGGAGTAAAAGAAACACCTTTAAGCCATTCGCTCAATGTGCTTTTTGATACACTGAGCCTCAAGGAAATAGAAGCGAGGGAGTTGCCCCCTTCTCTCAACTTGATTGCCTCAGTTCTTTTACTCTTGGAATACATGCGGACAAAGTATACTCGTCCAAATATAGTTTGTCCAGTTCCTACTTCCCCTCTCCATGATGGATCTTGTGATCTTCCTTGACCGCGTCCTTGATTTCATCAACTTCATTCTTGAGCTCGTTAACTACCTTTTTTATATCGTTGAGAGTAGCCTCCTCTTCTTGAATTTCTTTCTCAGTTTTTTCATGCATCTTTTTTTCTTTACGTAAACCACTAATCAGTATTGTGTCGCCGATGAAATACGAAACAAACAAACCTGTTGCCAACAATACCGCAATCACGAGCAACAAATTGATCGGTTCATAGAAAATGAAACCAAGCACTCCCCCTTTGGATTGCAAAATGTCTGCCGTGTGCCATACTCCGCGCCAAAAAAGCACAATAGCGACACCTCCAATAATCGTATAGAGAATGGGAAAGCGACTCAAATGACCACGAATGCGATCCTCGAGCTTATCGAAGAAATTAAATATGCCATGAAACATGTCGTAACATTATAACACGAGGAATTATCTTCCCCCTACATTATTTGATCAAAATCGTGTCGGAGCGCCGGGATTCGAACCCGGAGTCTTCTGTTCCCAAAACAGAAATGTTAGCCGTTACACCACGCTCCGTAATGGGACAATACTAGCACAGGCTCAGAAAATACACGAGTTTTTTATCAAATAATAATGTTTTCGAACCAGCACACTCTCGCTCGCCGTCGTAGCATATCCATTCGCACTGTCAGCACATGAAACTGGAACGGGGACATTCCCTTTCCCCTTTCAAACATAAAGGTCTCGATCATTCTACTAATGTGCTTGAGCTTATACGGATGAACATTTTCTTCTGGCGTATGTGCGTTAGTTACATGTGAAAAGTCACTCCTAACACTTTTTACCTCAAAAAAGTGAATAATCCCGGTTTTCTGGGCAATTATATCAACCTCTCCCCATTTCTTCTGGTAATTGCGGGCGAGCAACGTATAGCCAAGACCTACAAGGTAATTGGTGGCAATATCCTCCCCCATTTTTCCTATAATCCGTGTATTAATCATAAGCAATATAGATATAAGCTATAATGGTTCACGTGAAATGTTTCTTGTGAAACATTTTCTAACTAGTACAATTTTAAACACATTTGTCCTGACTTTTAAACCGAGTCCGTCATAAAATGGCTCTAAATATAGCCATCTCGGATCGATACAGGATGAAAAGCCTCAAAAAGCCACTATTTTAAGGCGTTTTGACGATAATAGGCCATATTTACTGTCTTTTATGCCCGTTACCCCCAGAGTTATCCACAGTTTGTCTATTACATCCACGATGTTAAGCCATATTTTGGCAAATTGGTTAAAAGGACAGGGGATTGCTGTGTAATATTTCAATATTGTCTCTTAGAGGCAACTCTCCTGAGGCCAGCTAAGCAAAAGGGCACATCGTGGACCAAGATACAAAAGGTGATGATGGAGGGGAATTTCTGTGCGGGTAGGGAGAATCGAACTCCCATCTCGTCCTTGGCAAGGACGCATTCTACCACTAAACTATACCCGCGTTTTCAATAATGTAACGTGGCAAGTATAACGTATCTGTGTGTTTTTCACAAATTTTTGGTCCTTTCTAGTGCGCCCGGAGGGATTCGAACCCCCAACGTTTGTTCCGAAGACAAATATGATATCCATTTCACCACGGGCGCAATGTGTACATACTAACCTAGTTAGTAAAAAAGCCCAAATTGTACTACAATAAATACGCAATGCCTGCAAAAACCATGAAAAATAGCCCTATTCCGGGCGAGATAATCTCTATCGTCGAAACCCTGGAGAAGGGAGGTTTTCAGGCATATCTAGTAGGTGGCTGCGTACGCGATCTGTTCCTTGGACGAACGCCAAAGGACTGGGATGTGACGACTGATGCGACGCCTGAGCAAATCCAGTCTCTTTTCACCAAAACAGTTTACGAAAATGTCTACGGAACTGTAGTTGTGATCAATGAAGCCACCGAGGAAATCACCCTGCGCAACGTTGAAGTGACTCCATACCGTCTTGAGACAGGGTACTCGGATCGACGCCATCCAGATCAGGTTAAATTTAGTAACAAAATCGAAGATGATCTCCAGCGTCGTGACTTTACGGTAAACGCAATAGCTGTGTCTCTTTCTAAGGGTGCCATAAAGGACATAATTGACTTGTATGGTGGATTTGCAGCTATAAAGGACAAAAGCATACAGACTGTGGGAAATCCCCGCGATCGCTTCAATGAGGACGCTCTGCGCATGATGCGAGCTATACGTTTTGCTGTTGAACTTGGTTTTTCCCTTGAAAAGGGAACTTTGGCTGCAATACATGAGCTTAGTTCTGCAATAAAGGATGTTTCACTTGAAAGGATTCGTGATGAATTCGTAAAAATTGTGCTTTCGCCAAGCCCAATGAAGGGAATTGAGCTGCTCCATGAGACGGGGCTCCTGAAACACTTCGTACCGGAGCTCGAGAAGGGTATCGGGGTTTCACAGAATCAGGCCCATGCTTTTACCGTATGGGAACACCTGTTGCGCAGTCTCCAACATGCCGCAGATAGCAAATGGGGCCTAGAAATAAGGCTTTCTGCGCTTTTCCACGATATCGCAAAGCCCCAGACCAAGGGTGTTTCACGTGTAACTGGGCAGCCAACATTCTATGGCCATGAGGTAGTTGGTTCACGTGAAACACGCAAAATACTCGAAAGAATGAAGTTTTCACGTGCAACAATCGAAAAAATAACTACCCTCGTCCGTTGGCATATGTTTTTTGCAGATACTGAGACAATTACTCTCTCTGCGGTTCGTAGGATGGTCGCCAATGTCGGCAAAGAGAACATTTGGGACCTTATGAATGTACGCATCTGCGATCGTATAGGGACCGGGAGACCCAAAGCTGACCCGTACCGTCTGAGGAAGTATAAGTCTATGATTGAAGAGGCTTTGCGTGACCCGATCTCAGTGACCATGCTCAATATCGACGGGAAGAAAATCATGGAAGTAGGGCAGATTGCAGCCGGTCCAAAAGTTGGACTAGTCTTGAACGCACTTATGGAAGAGGTTTTAGATGACCCGAAACTCAACTCTGAAGAATACCTCCAAAAGAAAACTTTGGAGCTACTCAAGCTCACTGAGACCGAGCTAAAGACACTTGCAGAGGCAGGAAAGGAGAAGAAGGAGAAGTGTGAAGAAGAAAATATAAAAGACATCAGAAAAAAGCACCATGTGGCTTAGGTTTTTGGGGGATAACTGTATTTGTCTTTAAGTTATCCACATAAATGTCCTTTACAGACATTCATAAAGGACATACAATACTCAGCAGACAAGTTTGTTATCCGAGGTGATCGCAGGAAAATAATACGGAAAAAATATCGCACGATCTTGATGCATGAGATTGTGTGAATGATCGAATGGAATATTTCAGTATTATTTTCCTGCGATTTGAAACAAGCTCTAGATCTTTCAAATAAGCAGGGTAGGCTTCCACTCATGTGGAGATTACGAAGATTTTTTTGCGGCCTTCGGCTGCTAAGTCAAAATGATGGTGTACTTGTTCTCAATTACAACATCGCTTCCTTCGGGAAAGCACTAAACTTTTGAACTACAGTGCACACTGTCAACTTAGGACCTGACATGGACGCACCAGACCTCATGGTCTGACCGGGTCAGTTCGACCCACAAGCTCTTTCTCTTCGTTGTTCTCCTCTAGTTCGTGGCCGCATCGGCGCAATCTCACAATCTAGAGGTCGCAACGATGCGGCTTTTCTTTTACCAAAATCACCACTTTTCATATTCCAGGCCTTAGCCACATAGTAAAATTACCCAATGATTTTGGATAATTGCTAGTTTGAGGCACCCTTGCACGCAGATTTTCTCGCGTCGCTTTCAGGTCGCCTCATCGAATTGCAGCCACATATTGGCATACAGGCGTTGCCAATATGTGGGCAATTCTTAGAGGCTCGAATGCATGAAAGCTCCGCTCGAAAACCGCGTGCCACGGATGCCTCCAAATGCAGTATTTATTCTTCTATCTCAATTGAAACGGGACAGTGGTCAGAGCCCATGACTTGGTCGAGAATCTCTGCCTTTTTGACCTTACTTTTGAGTACTTTTGATACCAGGACGTAGTCTATACGCCAACCAACGTTACGCTCACGCGCATGTGCCCAGTGTGACCACCACGTATAGAAACCATTACCTTTGTTGAAAAGACGGAATGAATCGAGGAATCCAGCACTAATCATGTTATCAAAACCTTCACATTCCTCCTTGGTAAACCCTTTGAGACCTTCGTTTTCCTTTGGACGCGCCAAATCATCTGGCGTATGGGCGACATTGAGATCGCCGCAGAAAATAACCGGCTTATTTTTCTCGAGTTCCTTGCAGTATGCAAGAAAAGCGGGGTCCCATTGTTTGTGTCGAAGGGGAATGCGGCTCAAATCTTCTTTTGCGTTGGGCGTATAGACGGTGACAACATAGAAATCACCAAATTCAGCGGCGATAACACGACCTTCTGTACGTGGGTCACCATATTCATCTGCTGTTAGTCCAAATTTTGCACATATCTTATCTGGAATACCGTTTGTAACTGATATGGGTTTGGTTTTACTGAAAATGGCAGTGCCGGAATAGCCTTTTTTCTCCGCAGAGTTCCAATATTCCTCATATTCAGGCAAATCGATCTCCGCCTGACCTTGTTGTGCCTTGGTTTCTTGTAGGCAAAGAATGTCTGGCTGGTATTTGTCGATAAAAGGAACAAATGTGTCCTTTCTCATGACCGCACGAATACCATTGACGTTCCAGGAAATAATTCGCATGCGGAAAGTGTAGCACTATCTCTTCTTCCCGTGAAATTGCTTGTGGACCTGCTTGAGCTGGCTATCTGTCACGTGAGTATAAATCTGCGTAGTACTGATATCTGCATGACCGAGAAGCATTTGTACGGAGCGTATGTCCGCGCCATTGCCGAGAAGATCTGTCGCGAAACAGTGTCGAATGACGTGAGGCGTGACGCGTTTGGAAATGCCAGCCTTTGTCGCATAGCGTTTGATTATTCTCTGAACAGAACGTGTGGTGAGAGGATTGTCCCCGGGATCTTTATCCTCTTTGTCACCTTTTTTGCCTTTCACATTTTTCAGACCAGACTTCAACGAAGCCTTGCTTGCACGAATGCTTAATTCTGTAAAAAGGGCATCCCCCATGTCTTTTCTGTTGTCTAAATAGCGTTTTACTGCTGTTTTTGCCTCGGGAGAGAGGAATACGAGTCGAACTTTGTCACCTTTTCCTCGAATTGAAAATTCATCTGCATCAAGGTCTATATCACGAGAAAGGGAACAGAGCTCAGCAACACGTAAGCCTGTTGAAAACAGAAGCTCGAGGATGGCCTTGTCACGTAGCCCGATGAGTGAATCAGTATCGGGAGCATCCATGAGACGGCGCAACTCGCCGGGGGTAATGACATCAATCTGTCGGTGGCCGACTTTGGCCAATTCGATAGCGTCTGGCGCAAGGGATCGTATCTGGCGCTTTACCATATATTTAAGAAATGAACGCAAGGCAATAAGGTGGTAATTTTGTGTATTCTTTTTGAGTGTACGTGCTTCTGCGCGAGAACTTCCTACAGGCTGACGATTGAGCCAGAGACGAAATTCACGGACCTTTTCAGACGTAATGTCCTCAGGGTACTTGATTTTGGCATAATTGAGGAACTTGGTGATAAAAAAGTCGTAGTTTCGCACGGTTTTGACCGAACGACCCTTTTCTATTTCCACATATTCAAGAAACTGCTGTTTGAGGTCTCTAATATTAAGCGACATGACTAAAGTATACCTTAAAATAGGGGAATACGGCTCATGGGTTGCGCCCATCCACTATTCATGCTATGATGTTCGAACCATGTTAACCACACGACAAAAGACCAAAATCATCAAGGAAACAGCAGTTCACGACAAGGACACCGGTTCTGCCGAGGTTCAGGTTGCATTGCTCTCCAAGAGGATTACGGAATTGACCGACCACCTCAAGAAACACAAGAAAGACAACCACTCACGCCGTGGTCTCCTCGGTATGGTCGCTGATCGCCAGACACATCTCGTCTATCTCAAGAAAAACCACCCTCGTCGCTATTCAACTATCATCAAAAAGTTGGATCTCAAAAAGTAAGCAGCCCTGCAGAAGCTACTTCTGTTTATTTCTGCTATACTTGTGGCGGAAACTACAAATCCTAAATAACAAACTACAAGCTAAGACTCGCTTGTTTGTTGTTATTTGAAATTTATTTGCAGTTTATAATTTGTAGTTTGAAACTTTAATAATAAACATCATTTTAATACTCGTTCGTAATTTTTTATACTTATGTCTATCATTAAACACAAAGAACAGCGTGTCGGTATTTTCATTGACGCGCAGAACCTCTATCATAGCGGGCGTAATCTGTACCATTCAAAGGTAAATTTCGGCGCAATCGTCAAAGAAGCTCTCGAGGATCGCAAGCTGGTACGTGCAGTCGCCTATGTTATTGCCACCGAATCCGGTGAAGAAACAGGGTTTTTCGATGCACTTACCAAAGTCGGCATCGAAACCAAGATCAAAGACCTCCAAGTCTTCAGTTCAGGAGCAAAGAAGGCCGACTGGGACGTTGGTATGGCAATCGACGCCGTCAAAATGGCGCCCAAACTCGACACCGTCATCCTCGTAACTGGTGATGGAGACTTTTGCCCGCTTGTTGAGTATCTCCAAATGAATCAAGGTTGCCAGGTTGAGGTTGTTTCATTCGGTAAATCTACCTCAGCAAAACTTATTGAGGCAGCAGATCATTTTACTGACCTCGACACAACTCCAAACAAGTATCTCTTGAGAGGTGCTGGTAAGAGGGGGCAGTAAAAATCTGTTTCGACACTGGGTAGCAATTCTCGGTCATTTCTGCTACATTATTTCCCAGTCCCTTATTAATTACTAACTCGCCCCCGGATAGGCAGATTTGAAGCGCCGCAAGGCATGCGCCAGCGCGCGATTCATTCAAAGCTGAAATCTTGGGGCGAATACGAACTATGAACAAAAAAGAATATTCGATTGAACTTGGCGGCAAGACAATGACCGCTGAATTCAACGACCTCGCGGAAAACGCAAACGGTTCCGTCATGTTGCGTTACGGAAACACAACTGTTCTCGCCACCGCCGTCATGGGCGGACTCAAGGATGGTGATTTCTTCCCACTCACCGTTGATTACGAGGAGCGTTTTTATGCAACCGGAAAAATTCTCGGCTCACGATTTGTGCGCCGCGAAGGACGTCCGTCGACAGAGGCGATTCTTTCTGGCCGCATTGTCGATCGCACCATCCGCCCACTCTTCAACCAGAAGATTCGTAACGAGGTGCAAGTGATTATCACCACACTCTCAATTGATCAGGATGATCCGGATGTAGTATCCGTCATCGCCGCATCTCTCGCGCTTGGTATATCTGACATTCCATGGAATGGACCAGTCTCAGCGGTACGCATCGGTAAAGATGGTAATTGGCTGATTAATCCAGACTTCAAAGCCCGCGAAGAAGCAGGCATCGTCCTCGAAATGGTCGCTTGTGGGAAAGATGGCATGATCAACATGATTGAAGTAGGGAGCAAGGAAGTAGGGGAAGATCTTCTCAATGAAGCACTCACTCGTGCCTCTGCAGAAATTGAAAAAATTCAAGGATGGCAGCAGAAAATTATCAAGGAAATCGGCAAAAAGAAAGCCGAGCTCACCTTACCTGAAGCAACTCCAGGAACAAAAGAATTGTTCGATAAGGAAATTGCGCCAAAACTCGCAAAGTATGTCATGAGTGGCAAGCCTGGTCATGAAGGAATCAGTGAAATAAACGGTATGTGGACAACAGTGTTCACCGAAAAATTCCCCGAAGGAAACGCCGCTATGGCACAAGAAGTATTCGAAGAGGCAACCAACGATTTGCTCCATGAAG
>JAHFMB010000023.1 GCA_023269245.1 Candidatus Tayloriibacteriota bacterium | reverse complement strand
GAGCATATGGTCAATGAGGGTAACTGCCGCGTAGCCCCAGATGATCATGCCGAGTGCATACAGTGGATTGCCAGATATATACAAATACGCTGCGGCTGGCAAAACAACCAGACTCGTTCCAAAACCAGGAATGAGTGCCGTAATAGCAGCCAAGGTTCCCCACAATGCAGGAGCAGGTATGCCGAAGGCGTAGAAGGCCAAGCCGAGGACCACGCCTTCGAGCAAGCTCACTACGAGTGTACCGGCAAATACTGAACGGACAGCACGTTTGAATACGCGAGTAATATATTCATCATTACTGTCGAGAAGTGGGCTCCATGAGATGAACATACGCTTGAGGATAGATCCATCACGCAAGAAATAGAAGAATGAGAGGAGGAAAACCAAGGCATACCCAGCAACCTTGGTCATGCTCGAGAAAATACTGTCGAGATTGCTAAACACCCACTCCAAAGCAGTCTTGAGGTATTCCGTAATATTAAATGAATCAAATGAGTACGCTGGTAAAGCGCCAAATACTGCATGTGACAATGATTGCGAAAATCCATTGAGGCGTGTCACCACCTGAGAACGATTGGTCTCATCTATGAGCATTGCATACAACTGTTGGACCTCGGCGTACACACTGCCTACCAAGAAGAAAAGTGGCACAAGTATAACAACAAGTACGATGAGTACTGTCGCAATGGCAGAAAGAGTCGGCCCAAAACGGCCATGGCCAAATATACGCAACATCAGTCGGTAGAGTGGGCGTAAAACAATCGCAGCAGCAAGCGCGAGTACCAACGGCGTCATGAATGGCAAAAAGATAAGGACGCTCGCCACAACGGCACCCAAAAGGAGTATGAAGAAGAAATAGGCTGATATGCGAGGCTGCATTGCTACTACATTACCACAACTTTAAGGATATGTGAATTATTTGACCTCAACAAGCTCTTGCTTGAGAATTTTTGCTGAATACTCCGCTGTAGAAGGTTTGTCAAAAAGGAAGGTTCCTTTGAATCGCTTACCTTGCAGGAAGAGCGGTATCCAGTGAATATCGTCAGACCACATCTGTTCAAAAGGTATCTTATCCGTCGCGAACCATTGCGGACGCATTTCCTCGCTCTCGGTAGGTTCACCGGTAAACTTCGTAACGCTAAAAATGTGCACCCCCAATATTTTGGGGTCATGTTCAAACTCAAAATTGAGCACGCCACGCTCTTCTAGGTCGAGCGGAGTGATACCAACTTCTTCTTTCATCTCTCGTATTGCGGCCTGCTCGATAGTCTCACCTTCACCCAGTTTACCGCCAAATCCATTCCACCTTCCCTCTCCAAAGCCGCGTTTCTTCATGCCAAGAAGGAGCTTGCCATCTTGATGGACCATACAGAGTGTGAGTGGTTTTATTTTTTTGGGTTCCATAGCAAATATATTAAACTATTAAAATTCACCATTCTCCAAATATACAGCAGTTCCTGTTTTTATGGCATCAATGCACTTAGGAATTCTCTTGGCCAGATTCCTCATATGCCCGCCAGTGAGCTCAACCGCGTCATCAACGCTCACAAACCTGAATTCACTGAGCTCTTTTTCCTGCAAATGAATTGATGATATCTGCGTATCAGTCAATATGCCCCCGTAAAATGCAAACTGGAGCGCCTCGTTTTTGTCGCCAATCGCTGGAGTGTAATCAACACATAAAAAAGTAAGGCTACTCATGTCGAGCCCGATTTCTTCTTTGATTTCCCGAATACAGGCATGTCGAGGAGATTCATTTTCCTCGACAGTCCCTCCAGGAATCGACCAATGGCCTTTATAGGTTGGTTTTACGAGCAACACTTCGCCTTTTGTATTGAAAATAAGTGCACCAGCACCTACCCTTTTACGTGGAAGACTGACAAGGTATTCATTCATAATAAAAGTCTACCTCTTAGTGACACATTCCTCAACCTCAGCGTTAAACCTACCCTCCTTCCCACACCACGGACACCACCACTGCTTCTTTTTGGAAGGCGCGCGCCCACAGACCACCACTTATCACAGTGGGCACAACGAAAATGATTGAGTTTTTCGATCGAGCGCTTGCCTGTTTTTTTACTTTTCTTCACCATGACAATTGATGAATGTCTTGCCGCTTTTGCACGGACACGGGTTACTCTTGAGCTCACGAATGCCGGCCTCGATCGTGACTTTCGGCTTCCATCCAAGCAACGTCCGCGCACGTGCGTTATTGGCCAACGTATCACGCGGTTCGAGCCGTGCGGGAACATAGGTGATCGGACCGCCAATCAACTCAGCGATAGTGTTGATAGACTGATTTTTGCCCGCACCAATATTAATTACCTCTCCTCTGCCTACTTTTTTGCTTTTCATTGCAAGAATGTTGGCACGTACCACATCATGGACACTGGTAAAATCCCTGGTCTGCGTACCATCACCTGTTATGGTCATCGGTTCTCCTTCGGATACCTGTTTCATAAATCGCGCAATCACCAACGCATAGGCGCCCTCACTGCTCTGTCGAGGCCCGTATACATTGAAATAACGCAGGGAAACGGTCTCGATGCCATATATCTCGCTCCACATCTTGCAGTACAGCTCTCCAATGTATTTCTGCAAACCATACGGGCTCTTGGGATGCGGTGTGGCAGTTTCATGGAGTGGCATGCGTTTTTGGTCTCCATACGCAGAACTTGAGGCTGAATAGACAAATCGCTTGACCCCGGCCTCTTGTGCAGCAATAAGTACGTTGAGCATGCCATCAACATTGGCAGCATGTGCTTTCTCAGGATATTCAATGGAAAATTGAACACGGGGGAGTGCAGCCAAATGAAAGACATATGCGGCACCACGAAAGAGTGGCCTGATTGATGCGAGTTTCGTGATGTCTTTGACGTGCAATTGTGCCTTGGGATGAACATTGGTTTTTATGCCGCCAGAGAGATTGTCGATAACATGCACGTCATATCCACCAGCTACAAGCGCATCAACGAGATTTGATCCGATGAACCCGGCTCCGCCGGTTACCACAACTTTTGTCTTTTTTTGAGTCGGCATATGTCGTATGTGACGAATTACTTCCCAACACCGTGGCACTTTTTGTACTTTTTGCCAGAGCCGCATGGGCACGGATCATTTCTTCCAACTTCTGGGTTTTTTTGACCGGATGGTGAAGACTGCGCGGAACCATCGCCCGCACCGATAATCTGAGCATTTTCTTTGACCTCTTTGAGATTTTTTGTTTCATTGTCAGCTGACACGCCATTAATCATTGGGACAATGTGTGGCAAGACCTTGATGACTTGCGCCTGCATAGCCCCATTCATCTCTTTAAACAGACGAAGACCTTCCTTTTTGTATTCAACCAACGGGTCACGCTGACCATAGGCACGCAGATTGACACTGGAACGAGTGTAATCCATAACTTCAAGGTGCTCAACCCAGTACATATCAACGGCCTGCAAGAGAACTATACGAACTGCGCTGAAGAAATTGTCGCGGCCAAAATCGGCAATCTTCTTCTCAAGGATGTTTGCCGTGTCTCCTCCCTCTACCCCGATAATCTCATTGAGCTCAGCCTCAACATCATCGACTGTCCCGAGCAAGAGCTTTCTGCGCCGCGCATAGACACTCTTTCTTTGCGTGTTGATAACATCGTCAAATTCAAGGACGTGTTTGCGCGAATCAAAGTTGAATCCTTCGATTTTCTCCTGCGCGCTTTCGAGTGACTTTGAAATAAGCTTGTGTTCGATCGGCTCATCCTCTGCCACGCCAAGCTTGCCCATCATCGACTTCATCATGTCTGAGGCAAAGACGCGCATCAGTGTATCCTCCATCGATACGAAGAACTGCGTCTCGCCGGGATCTCCTTGACGACCGGAACGACCGCGCAATTGATTGTCAATGCGGCGCGCTTCGTGGCGCTCAGTTCCAAGCACAAACAGGCCGCCAACCGACTTTATTTCTTCATACGACTCGGGTGTGTTCGGGTTGCCGCCGAGCTTGATATCGACACCGCGACCCGCCATGTTGGTGGCAATCGTAACAGCACCCTTCTTGCCGGCCTGCGCAATAATCTCTCCTTCACGTTCATGATTCTTGGCATTGAGCATCTGATGCGGCACGCCTTCAGCTTTCAAAAACTGCGAAAGGAGTTCGTTTTTTTCAATCGAGACGGTGCCGATGAGGACCGGCTGTCCTTTTGAATGCAATTCCTTTACTTTACGGGAAAGCGCCTTGAACTTGCCAAGCTCGGTCTGAAAAATCTGGTCATTGCGGTCGAGACGGACCGGCTGCTTGTTGGTCGGCACAACGCACACTTCAAGGCCGTATACTTTGAAAAATTCTTCGGCGGATGTCGCGGCCGTACCGGTCATGCCGGAAATCTTCGGGTACATGCGGAAAAAGTTCTGGAATGTGATGGAGGCGTAGGTACGGGACTCCTGCTGAACGTTCACGCTCTCCTTTGCCTCAATAGCCTGATGAAGGCCATCCGACCAGCGCCGTCCTGGCTGCATGCGCCCGGTAAATTCATCCACAATGATGATTTCGTTGTTCTTCACCACATAGTCCTTGTCCTTGTGGTAGATAGCCTGCGCCTTGATGGCGGTCTCTAGATGATGCACGGACTTGATGCCTTTGTCGGTATAGATATTGTCGACGCCGAGTATTTTTTCCGCTTTGGTAATGCCGTCTGAGGTGAGCGAAATCGACTTGAATTTTTCATCAACGGTATAATCAACATCCTTCACAAACGAGAGGACCATAGCCGCAAACTGTTTGTACGTCGCCTCAGCATCCCGTGTCGGTGCGGAAATAATGAGCGGCGTGCGCGCCTCATCGATAAGAATTGAGTCTATTTCGTCAACGATGGCATAATGCGGATCACGCTGGCGCAATCGGTCAGGACTGTATTCAAGATTGTCGCGGAGATAATCAAAGCCGAATTCATTGTTCGTCCCATAGGTAATATCGGCATTGTACGCCTCTTTACGAGTAACAGGTCGGAGAAATTCATGGACAACTTTGAAGGCGCCGAGCTGGTCGCGCTCTTTATCAAGCGCATCTTCTTTTGAATTTTGAATTTCGAGCGTTGAATTTGTTTCGGGTTTCAGATTTGGGATTTCGAATTTATTTTGGTGTTCCGGATCATACAAATAACTTGCCTCGTTGTTGAGCACACCGACAGTCAATCCAAGGAACGAATAGATTTGACCCATCCATGCTGCATCACGTCGAGAAAGATAATCATTGACCGTCACTACATGCACCCCTTTCCCTGTGAGGGCGTTCAAATACGCCGGGAGAGTCGCAACAAGGGTTTTTCCTTCACCAGTGCGCATCTCGGCAATAGCACCAGAATTGAGCGCCATGCCGCCAAGCAGCTGCACGTCAAAATGGCGCTGACCGAGTGTGCGGCGCGATGCTTCGCGGACCACGGCAAATGCCTCAGGGAGAACTTCGAGTAACTTATCCTGCACCCTCTTGCGCCCGTCTTCGCCCGGCTTCAAATCACCAACCTCCAATCTTTTTCTAAATTCATCGGTTTTGGCACGCAATTCAACATCCGACAATGCGGTGAGTGTCGGCTCAAAAGCGTTGGTTGTAGCCACCAATGGCTCAAATTCCTTGACGCTCTTTGTGTTCGATCGGTTGAAAAGTTTCGATAAAAAAGCCATGTGTAGAGGGCACTGTAGCATATTTTAGATAAATAAAAAATGGCTGGCGCAGCCTTTTCAGGGACCACGCCAGCCGCATGCCCGGTTTGGAAATTCCAAACCAGACGCTCGACCAGTTTCTATGCCAGCAGTAATCCTAACCTAGGATATGACGGGAGGCAATGCTCAATTCACCCATTCAACCTCCCCTTCAATAGTAATTCCTGTTTTTTCTTTGACCGACGCCATAAGTTCATGCGCTAGCGCGACCACTTCTTCCGACGTGGCGCCGGGTTTGGTAACCAGGACAAGCGCTTGTTTTTCGTAGACACACGCATTTCCTTTACAGAGACCTTTTGCGTTGCACACTTTATCGAGTATCCAACCAAGAGAAACCTTCACGCGACCATCCGGCTCGGGAAAGCCTGGCAGTTCGGGATAGCGCTTTTTGAGCGAATCGAACGCTTCTGCAGTCACAACCGGATTCTTGAAAAACGACCCGGCAGTTCCCCACAGTTTCCAATCGGGCAGTTTACCCCAGCGGATAGCAATAACCGCTTCGCGTACATCCTTGAGTGTCGGTTGAGTAATCTTTTTTTGAGAAAAATAATCGACAATATCCTTATACGTGGTATTAGGCGTACCGTTCGGGTCAAGTGAAAAATATACACGGGTAATGATGTACCGGCCTTTTTCTTTTTTGAACACACTCTCACGATATGAAAAGTGACACTCAGGGCCCGCGAGATCCACAAACTGCCTCGTGCGCGTATCGAACGCACGCACACTGGTAATGACTTGGGAAGCTTCGGCTCCGTACGCGCCAATATTTTGCACGGGCGCAGCGCCGACAGTTCCGGGGATTGCCGAAAGATTCTCAATGCCGTACAGTCCACGCTCGACGGCGTAGTCGACAAAGCTATCCCACTGCTCTCCAGCTCCGACAGACAGCATGCGTTTGCCATTGTTCCCTTCCTCTATTTTTTCCTCGATCCCCATCAGTTCCATCTTTATAACCAGGCCACCAAATCCTTCGTCGCCAATAAGAAGATTGGATCCCCCGCCCAGTATAAACATAGGAAGATCTTTTTCCCGCGCGAATGTGACAGCTTCCAGTATATCCGCCTCGCTTGCAGCTATACAAAAAAAGCGGGCCGGTCCGCCGATGTTAAATGTCGTGTAAGCAGCCAAAGGAATATGCTCCTGTATCGTCATGATGATGAAAGAAGGTTCGTGAAATGGAATATAGTTGTTTGCGCCGAATGATGGCGACGGGTGCGAGCTCCAAAATAAAATGTTTAAATTTAATGTGAGTACAGCCGTCGCCGTCATTTGGTACAATTCTGCCGATAGTATAACTTGACAAGAGCAGGTAATGCAAGTGGTGATGCAATAAGGGGCACAGCACAGGTGTGTCTCCGCTACAATAAACGTGAAGAGCTGCGGAGAGGGTGGTAGCTACTATTTCCGCTTCGACACACCTGTGCTGTGCCCCTTATTGCACTCCATCACGCAAAACCCCGCCGAGGGCGGGACTTTGCGAAACATTTATTTTCTGGAGAGTGCCCACACGGGTACTCACGTCATTACCCTACCATATTTAGGACATAGAATCAAGTACCTTCAAAGGGGACTTATCCCCACCATCAGGAGCGACTCCCTTCGCAAGACTCAGGGGTTGTCATCCTATTCCGTAGCTTTAAAAGCCTGAATCTGCTTTATCATCGGCTCAATCTGGTCCTTGTATTCAGGATGATCTTTGCCGACCTTGCGAACAAGCTCAATCGCTTCCCACTTCCTATTGGAAAGAAGGTATACCTCGACAAGCTGCATGCTGAGCGGTACGCTCGTCGGATCGCGCTGAAGCAACGTTGTATAGAGAGCAATCGATTTGTCGAACTGCTTGCTGATCGCATACGCGTGTGCAGTACGGTCATTTTCAAACAAATTCATGGACGATGACGCAACCTCCCGGGCTTCCGCATCACGTTTTGCGACAACAAGGCCGAGTATGTATGACTGCCGAGCCTCCTGGAATGTCGTATCGGATTCGTATGCCTCTTTGAGAAGTTTGAGTGCATCATCCGTACGGTTTATGCCGAGATAGACATTTGCCAATTGGATCGCAACCGACTGCTTTCGGGAGGTAAGCTCGTGAGCCTTTTCGAGTATCGGCAATGCTTCGGTGGCTTGATTGAGATTGCTCAAGAATGTGCCCCCGAGCACGTACCCACGCGCGTCGCGAGGAGCATATTCTATCTGAGCCTTTATCTGTTGAAGTGCCAGGTCATAATATGCTTGTTTTGTCGGCCCAGGATATTGACGGGTGACGATACTGCCGGCGCATGAGAGAATCTGTTCTCTGATCTCTTGATTGGCCGTTGCGGACAATGAAAGTGCTCTGGTAAATAATTCCGGATCAGGCAATGAATTGCGCGAACCGCATGACACAAGAGCACCAATAAGACGTGTGTTCGCCTGAATCATGCGGACATTGAGGAAATACATGCCCGCAACAAAAGCGATAATCGCAATCGGCAAGACAATATACTCGACAGCTTCCAGACTGAATACTTTGGATGGCTTGTCTTGAGTAGTGACTCTTGACGAAAGAGAGCCCGCAAAACCAAGAAATGCAAAGAAGAATATGTAGCTTGCCAGGTTATCGAACACAAAGAAGTTATGAATACCGTAGCTGATCACCAGCCCGGTAAGCACGCTTTTTTGCGCTGCGGTCAAAGATGATTTCCATACAGCGAGAATAATGAGAACGTAGAGCGCGAGATATACAATGAGGCCGACCGCGCCTGAAGCGACCAGCCAATCAAGGTACACGCTGTGTGCACGATCGAACCACTGCTCCTGATTCCACATCTTTGGGTTGTAATGTGTATTGAAGATATAGTTGAAATTCTCCTGTCCCCAACCAAGAATTGGACGCTGTGTGAAGCCCTCAAGCGCCATCGGCCAAATATACGCGCGGGCCTGTGTCTTCGTATCGGTGAGAGAAATGGAAGCAATGCGGTCCAGTGACGGGCTATTCTTTACAAATGCAGCATCTTTAACCAAGTAAAATGCCCCACCAAGAACGAAGAATAACGCAATGATACCAACACTGATCCAACGTCCGCTGCGTGCTGCAGGATATGGGACGGCATCCTGATTCTTGATAACGTAGACTATAAGAGCGATGAAATAGATGAGGGCAACAAGAGCGAGCCACCAGATGGAAAGTGTGAAGAGACCGAGAGCCAACACAAACAAGGCGTAAAGGGCGACGAGCAACGGAAAACTCAATGCAATCAAGACTTTTTTGCGTGTTACTCCGTTGACAAAGAGTGCATATGAGACACACGTGGCGACAAGACCTACAGCGAGACCTATCAAGGTACCGCGAGTTTGGGTGAGGAAGACAATGATGGCAAAGATGATGGACAGTATCGGGTACGCCCACTGCAACAATGAAGCATTGGCAATCGATTTTGCACGAGCGACAAAGAACAAGTACATAGCCATACCAATGTGCATCAGCAAATATACGGCTAGGTATGCGGCGTTACCGAGCGACGCATCCAAACGAGTGCTCCCTTGGTGAATCTCGGCCCAGCCGAACTGCTGACATAGAGCGTAGATAGTAACAATTGATGCAACAACGAGCGACACATTGAACCAGCGATGCCATAGACGCTTGCCTTCATCTCCCCTACCAAATATGCACGAGGTTGAAATGAAGAATGCCCATAGATGAGCAATGACCAGCCAACCCTCCATGCGCTCGAAGTTCGACATCAAGCTGCGGACAATATTCACGCCCAGGAGATCAGCGAGCAGTGCCACGACTGCAAATAGTGTAACCCCTACCGTGAGTGCAGTCAGCCGCGGACGATACCGAGCATCAAGAAATGCGAGAACTGCCCAGCATACTACGGCAATCTCGACGAGGATGCGAAAATAGAAGGCCTTCCCTGTAATAAACGGGAAGAAAAGCCCGTCGGAAAAATTGAGAAGCCACACAGGCGTCGGAAAGAGAGCGAACAGTGGGATGATAAACAATGCAGACAGGGCAATGGTTCGAAGTATTTTCTGGAGATTCATGGTTGTGTATAAATTAATACGGGTAGCTTACACTATAATCCATATAATGGAAATGCTTGCCACGAGCTACCACGTATATCCTTTTTTTTGCAGTTCGCTCAGCATATATTCTGCTTTGATCCAATCAAGCGGCGTATCAATGTCGATTGACCTATCTTCTGGGACAATGTGCCCAACGATAGATTCACCAAAAAGACGGCCGTCCTTCATGAGAAGATCTCGTCTCATGGCATAGACAGCCGAACTGCGACGATATGCAGGAGACAAGCCCTGTCGTCCAACCCCCTCAGGTTCAGGTATACAATACGGTATAACTTTGGCTCCTTCTAATTTTTTCATCTTGATTGGGTGCTCATGCGAATCCGCTTTGACTAGGCTCACTGCGCTATCAGCTTTTGAATCGATAAGCACCTTGAGGGTCTCATCGATATCTTCGGTCAGCTTAAATGGTGAAGTTGGCTGGAAGATAACCGCATAATCAAAAATGATTCCCAGCTTCTTTTCCATGAATTCGATAGCGTGTTGCATCACCGGCAAATGCGGAGTCGCGTCTTGCGCCAACTCTTTTGGGCGGATAAATGGAACTTCTGCACCATATTTTTGTGCAACTGCAGCTATTTCGGGGTCGTCGGTAGAAACAATGGTGTGCGTGATGAGCTTGCTTCTCGAAGCTGCAATAACACTGTACGCAATGAGAGGTTTATCGCCGAGCATTTTGATATTTTTACCAGGGATGCCTTTTGACCCTCCGCGAGCCGTAATAACGCATAAAATATTCATGTATTCATTATGTCTGATGTTAGACCAAAAGCAACATATTGACAATATACATAATATAAGCTACAATTTATTCAAACTTTGAAAGACAAAATTATGATTGGTCAAACATGGATGAAATGGGCGGTCCTCGAAGCTGGTACAAAAACTGCTTCAAAGATGCTCCAAAAAGTTGTCGGCACCGTCAGTTCGACGTGGGCAGACACATTTCTAGCAACGACAGTCATTGGTTTTATACAAACAACTGTCGGCGGCTTGATGATATGGAGGAATCGCATTCCCCTGTTTTCTCATCCTGCCCAGATTATTGGCTGCTGTATATTCGGCGTATTGGCAGTCGCATCAACAGCACTATCGTTCGGCGTATTCCTACATGGTGGCGAGATCGGAGTTAACACCTTCATCATCACGTTATCCATCGTTCCGGAAGCGCTCATCGACGCGATATTCTTCAAACACAAACTTACTTTGCGAGAATTGGTCGGCATCAGTGTAGCTATTGCGGGAGGTTACGTGATTCTCGGATCACCATCTCTAGCCGAGCTTGTGCACATGCCTCTATGGGTCTGGATGTCATTCGACACGATGTTCACCATAGCGATTGGTCAAGGAGTCACCCGACAGCTCAAAGAAGTCAGCCCCTTCGTCAAAAATTTTTGGGGTGGACTAATTGGACTGGTAATTTGCGGATATATTGTGATAGCAACTGGAGGATTGGATATTCACGGCCAGCTCCCACTGAAACTGTTGGCAACCTCCGCCGTGATCGGTCTCATCGTAGTCGGCATGTGGTCATTTAGTCTTATGAGCTATAAAGGTGGCGCCAGTATCGCACTCAAGAAATTGGTAACGAATGGCGTCTATCTAACAGCGGCCACGTGTGCGGGTGCCCTCTTCTTTGGTGAAAAAATAACCTCAGGCACCTTGATTGGCATCATTCTGTACTTTGTTGCTTTCGCATTGGTTGACGGAAACACCTGGAAGGCAATCACTCGAAAAAATAACCACGAATAGTAACGCGCCCTTGGATGGTCCAAGGGCGCGATTTTATTTTAATTATTTCTTTTTAGTTTCACTGACTCTCTCATGATATTTCTTCTGCACATACAACGGAATCGTCGCCACAGTGTTGGCGATATTTTGCGCAGTATCTTTTACGAAATACATATCAGATGATTCAAAACGTCCTTTGCCAATCTGCGACACGATCGCATCTTTGATTGATGCGGTATGATATTGGACATCCAATACATTCGCGCCACGCAAACGATTTTTCTGACGAGAACCGACGTTGACTACTGGCACGCCGAGATATGAACATTCTTTGATACCAGCAGATGAATT
>JAHFMB010000022.1 GCA_023269245.1 Candidatus Tayloriibacteriota bacterium | reverse complement strand
TCCGTCCCCCACGTAAACCCTTTCTCATAGATACCGAATGGGCCATTCCATAAGATGAATTTTGCCGAAGCAATCTTGTTTTTGAGTGCGTCAATCGTCTTTTTTCCCGCATCAGCGATTGTGTCGCCTTGTGCCAACGCGGACGCATCTTTGATGCCATCCCCCATCACGGCAACATCTATATATGAAAACACCTTCGGGTTGGCCAGAATATGCGACAGATCTATCGGCGCGTCAGATACCAATGATGTGCCTACCTCCCTGCCCTGCGCCTTCAAGAGATCGTTCGCCAGCGCCCCGCCAATAAAAATCGAATCAGCAAGCGTAGTAAATTTCTCGATCAACGGCATTTTTGTTGCGAACTTGGCTCCACCGAGAATAAAAAGGAACGGGCGTGACGGAGAAAATGCTTTTGAAAGGTGTGCGACCTCGCTTTCGAGTTGTAGACCCGCGTAGCTCGGCAACATCTGTGGCACGCCAACAATAGAAGCATGCTCACGATGTGACACTGAGAACGCGTCATTTACATATATATCAGCAAGTGACGCCAATTCTTTGGCGAATTTCAGATCATTGTTCTTTTCACCTTCAAAAAAACGGAGATTCTCGAGCAAAAACAATCTTGATTGGCCCGCTTCGATGATCTCGCGGGCATTCCTCATATCTCGTATGAAAGTTACGGTAATGCCAAGCTTATTGAGCTGTTTGGCAACAGGCTCGAGTGATGGATTGCCTCCGTCATTGGACTCGAGGTGGCTCATCAGGATGACCACTGCCCCTTTTTTGACCAAAAAATCTATGGTTGGGAGCGCAGCGCGTATACGAAAGTCATCTACCACCGCACCATGTTGTATCGGCACATTAAAATCGGCGCGCACCAGCACCTGTACTCCATCTACATATTCGATATCGCGAATGGTTTTCATATTAATCGGCAACCGCATCAACCGCCTTCAACAACTCAACAAAACCAGGCATGTTGACACTCTCACGTCCCACCAAAAATCCATCAACCTTGCCGATAATCATGATTTCGTGAGCATTGCGAAAATTGACTGATCCTCCATAGAGAACCAGCGCCTTCATGGCCTGATTTTGGCTGAAGACATCGGAAAAAACTTTGCGTACAAAGATAGTGGTCTCCAATATCTGCTGCGCCTGCATGGCTTCCTGTGCCCCAATAGCCCATACCGGCTCATAGGCTAGTATTATATTCTTTGCCGCAGTGGCAGGAACCCTCGCCAAACTGTTTCTCAGCTGATCTTTGAGAGCCTCAAGATAGGTACCGCCTTCATCGCGGACCTTCTCACCGACGCAGAGTACCGCTTTCATGCCCGCCTCAACAACTGCCTTGACCCGTTTTGACACCACGTCATCCGTATCGCCAGAGGCGCGTTCCTCGGAATGGCCGACAATAACGTACCGAACGCCGAGATTTTTGAGCATAGCCGCACTCACTTCGCCCGTATGCGGACCATCCTCTTCAAAAGAAACCGCCTGCGCGCCAACTTCCAATGTATCCGGGTCGCGCTTGGAAATCGCGGAGAAGACAAACACAAAAGGAGGACAGGCCACCACATTCGTATTATGAAGCTTGCCAGCAGCGGTTCGAGTCTTACGAATAATGTTCTTGGCTTCGTCGAGCGTACTTGGATTCATCTTCCAATTGCCAATAATGAGTTTTTTTGACATGCAGGTATTGTACCCAATTACTGTACTTCTTGCCACGAAATGGTTTGGTATTGACTCGAGGTCAAGGGAAATGAGGGTGGAGGGCCATAAAGCAGATTGCTATCGTATATAATGTTGCGAATATCGTACCCGGTGCCATCAGTATAGGCAAAACCGTAACGCTGGTTGGTCGCAATCATGCCATACAATGTCAGTGAACTTCGATTGTAATAATTCGTCCCTCCTGATTTACAATCAGAATCATAATAAAAGCGCCCTACCCTACCATTTTGGGCAACAAGTGCCGCGTCAATACGAAGCGTGTCATCGCTGAAAAGTCCGGTGGTGACGTTGCGCTGCGCGACAAGCGAAACGACATCTGTCCCATCGTAATTGGCATAGGTCAAATCATTATTGATAATAATATCCTTGCGTGTTGAGACATTATCGGGAAATTTTCCGGCCGCGATAGTCAAACGTGCGCCATTGACTGTCCCATCCACCCAGACATGATCTTCCACGAAAACGACGCCATTGGCCGGAAACGGATAATTCTGTGGGGAGTTATTCGCCCCCGAAACCGGATGAACCTGCGTCTTAACACTCCATGTCCCCCAATCTGTTTGATTGTTGCTGTTTGTGCAATTATTCGGTGCCGACTGTAATGCGGTTACCTTATACACATCAAACGTGTCGTTGGACTTGAGTACAATGTGGTAGCCTTGCGATCCTGAGGCTGGAAGATACACGCCATTGGATTGGGCACTCGTTTTCATCTGAGAAAGATCGATGGTCAATCCGTTGAAATCATATGACTGAACCGGAAACTGCCGACCAGCCATGAATACGTCAGGTCGGCTCGGTACTGCGGCGGGCGGGTTCGGATCCTGTGGCGAAACGGTCGTATAGACGGCAAAGCGCTGCTGACTCGATCCATCATCCGGATCATCGTATGTCGAAAGTGAGCTGGTAATCAAGTTGTGGCTAATTCCGTCAAAACGGACTCCGGCATTTGAATGTATCGGTCCAAAAACCTCCGTCCCCGCGCCAAAGCGCATATTCTGATTTGCGACGACGGCATACTTTGCCAACGAAGGGATCGCAAGTGTCGCCAAAATAGTTCTCGAAATTGAAGGATCAGCAGTTATAGTGCCGGCCGAGCGAACCTTAACTATGGTCGACCCGACAGGCGGCGGAGTGATCGTGAGCGAATACTGGCCTATCGTATCCCCATCAGCATCCTTCACGCTATGCACATACGGTCCAGGACCACCTGTACCGTCCTGATAATCAGTCGCGGCATGCGCCAAGTGCCAGCGGTAATATTCAACGCCGGCCTCGGCAATCTGAAACGCCTGTTCACGAGCATCAAGAGTGCGTGCCGTTTTAAGGACAGTTGCGCCCCAATTGACCAAAGCCGAAGTTACCGTCACAGCAATAGCGGCAAACACCAGCACGTTGATGAGGATAACTCCACGTACATCAGGCCCGCGCGTACATCTGTTATGCATGTGCCACATATTCATAAGTTGTCTTTGAGATTACGGAGCTCAGCCTGCGTTGTATAGGTGCGAATGATTGGAGACCTATTTGGATCAGTATCAATAGGCATAGTAATTTTCACAAGCCTAATAGATGTCAAATTCAGAGGATACGTCATAGGTGTTGTTGTCCCTGAGTACATGCCGTCGAAATATTGGAACAACGGAGTTGTCGAAGAAACGCGGACCCCTGTCACCAGGATTTTGCGTGTCTCAGTGCTTGAGTTGTAGGTTGCCGGCGAGCCGCTCGGATTAATGACTCCGCGATATACAGTATTCAGCGTCGATGTCGTCGTTCCGAGATAATACCGGATCTTTTCCTTGAGATTATCGTGGTTGACATCGGCATAAAAAGTGACCGTGCTTGTCGCCGCCGCTGAGATCGGGTACGCCCCATCCGCGCCGGATTCCATCGAGCGCAATTCACGTGTCATCGTTTTGAGCATAGCCTGCACTTCTTGCGTATTTGTCAGCGCTACACCTCCTGACCTGTTGTAGTTGATAACGTCATATTGGAATAAGCCGACAGCCATCATAATTACCACCAAGATGGCAATAGTTGTCATGACTTCAATGAGCGTAAATCCCCTCATAGGCATCATTGTAACATTGTTTCACTTAGGGGGTCATGACTGCCGACACCTCCTGCCAGTTGGATGATGCCGAGACATCATAGTCAAAATCGGAATATCCTGTTTTTGTCACATGGATATGATATGTTCCCGAAGACAATCCGCTGAAAATAACCTGGCCCGGCGGCGTACATGATGATGTGAAGGTAAACGCCGCATCGGTGACAGTTGGGGTTGAAGTCGCCGCAGCTGTCGATACATATATTTTGTAACGAAGATACCTGTCGCCGTTATGAATGGTGTTGATAGGCGTATTAGGAACCGTATAATATGTCGCCGAAGTGCCGTCAGGACCAAAAAATTTCCACGTGTATGGCGCACTTGTACTTGCGGTGGCAATTTGAAATCTGACAGATTCGGCGCCCGTCACGACCGGCTGATCAGCTGGCGACCAAGTGAGCGTGTAAAAGTTGCTTGGTGATCCGGTATCAAATGTCGATGACTGCAATGTGCCTGAGGGCGAATATGTTCCAAATGCCAAACTAAGTGTGACGAGTCCCGGCACTGTCGTCACGTCTACCCCGGCATCATCTGACCAATATGTTGCAGTATTTGACCAATTGGCTTGGCCGCTTCCACCTGACCAATCTGTTTGGTTGATGAACCCTTTGCCGGTTGTCTGAGTACTGCTCCAGCCGGTCTTGGAAAGAGTTACCTCCGCATCAGAAATAGGCAGCTGAGTCGCGCTATCTTTTACCGTGACCAAAACACTGCGGGGGTCGCGCGGGATTGCGACAATCTGTATCTGCTGCGACGAATTTGCATTGAGGGTTGTAGGATTGAGAGGATTGAGGCCGGCAACATCATACGCCGCATCCGTCGGAACAACTGTATAGGTGTCCCACTCCATGTTATTTGAGAGACTCAGTGCACCCGCACCATCTGTAACCATGTTTTGGGAAAACTTCGGCACGTTCGTCCCGATAAGTTTGGAGCCGACAAGCGCAAAATCAAAATTCGGCACAACTTCACACAGCGGCGTCACGCTCGAGATTGCCATGCTACTGAGACGATCAATGGCAAAACTCACTTGCGTCACCTGTTGGAGCAATACGGTCGCGTCCGGCTTCGCAGGCGAAGGGTTGTCTGCACCCCCTTGAGGATACGTGCGATCGGTTGAGTATCCGGACTTTGACACGGTTATGCGGTACGCGTCTGTCCCAGGCGGAACATCGACTATCTGAAGCATGCCAGTGGAATCAGTGACATCATCAATAATGATTGTAGTCGTTGTGGCCACATTGACTATATGGACAGCTGCACCTTGGACTGGCTGGCCGTTTGCATCGAATACGCGGATGAATAGGGCCCCATTGTTTGACGCAGTTTCAAGATTCTTCGGAGCTACCTGACCGGTCAAGCTTACCGGTTTGTAGTTGATGCACGTGTCGCATGACACTGTTATATCTACTAATTTATTATCCGCCGGAGACAAATCATTCGGACTGCCGCCGATGGTCCCATCGAACGGTAAATCAAGGTTGCGCACCGTTGTCGTCACAGTAAAATTGATCCCGCCACGATTGAGCACTTGGGTATGCGCCAATTTTCCTTTTGGAATGCCCCCGATAATGCCGACATCCGTATACGGCATATTGCGAGCAATCTCAAATTGCTCGTTAGCCAAATTGAGTGCTGTGATTTTCGTTTGGCTCGCATTGATCAATCTGAAAAGACCAGCATATCCATTATATGCAGCCAGTCCGACAATCAAAAAAACCGCCACGCCAACCAGCACTTCTATCAGCGTAAACGCATTATGTGAATTCCATCTCATAGATTACATAGTATCTACCAGCGAATACATCGGCGAAATCATCGAAATGGCGAAAAATCCGACCGCGGCAGCAATGATGATCATCAGTACCGGCTCGATAATGGTCGACATATCTTTCGTCTTTTGCTCGACATCATCTTCATAATAGTGCGCGACGCCGATCAGCATTTCCCCGGTCTTGCCGGTCTCCTCACCAACACTCATCATCTCCGACAGGAATACCGGGTAGTATGCGCTTGCTTCGGCAAATACCTTTGACATCAGATCGCCCTTTTTTATGGCTTCACGGGCCTTTTCAAGGACAGCCCGGAAATAAATGTTCTGCACCACGCTCGCGGTAATGTTGACTGACTCGACAACATCCACACCTGACCCGAGAAGGGACGATAGCGTGCGTGCGGTACGCGCGGTGTTCACCTCCTGAATGAGAGAGCCGACGACGGGTATCTTGAGTACGGCGGCATGAATGATTTTTTTTCCTTGCTCACGCTTTGACCACCATCTGCATCCAACGACGAGGAGGACTAGAGCGATAAGAACAAACACGCCGTAATCTTGGAATACTGTGCTGATGCCGAGTACAACACGGGTCGTGAACGGCAGTTGGACATTAAGGTCGACGAATGTCTTGGTCAGCGTTGGAACGACAAAAATAAACATCAAAATACCGATGAGAAGCATTGCGGAGAGGATCACCCCCGGATAAATCAGGGCCCCTTTTACTTTACGTTCGAGCGTAAAGCTTTTATCCATCTGTGTCGAAACAACTTTCAGTGAATCAGCCAATGTGCCACTTTGCTCGCCTGCGCGAACCATTGAGACAAAAAGCTGGCTGAAAATCTTCGGGTACTTGCCCATCGCATCGGAAAGCGTGGATCCTTTGCTGATCTCGGTAATAAGTTCATTCAGTACTTTCTTGAATGCCTTGTTGCGTGACTGGCGCTCCAATACGGACAGTGCGCGTGACAGTGCCAATCCAGCTTCGAGCATCGAGCCGAGATTACGCGCAAAATTAATCTTTTCAATCGTTTTCACCCTGCTAAACAATCCACCCAGCGAAATTTCCCTATGCAGCCCTTTTGATGCTGATGTCTCGCGAATCTCGACAATCTCATCGCCACTTTCACGCACCAACTTGTACAGCTCATAGCGGTCAGCGACATCCTTTTCGCTGGCATATATTTCGCCGGTAGATTTTTTTGCTTTAAAAACAAAATGTGGCATGGAATATAAGATATTACTCGCTCACCACCCTGAGCACCTCCTCGATCGTCGTGAGCCCCGCGACGCACTTGTATATACCGTCCTCCAACATAGTGAGCATCCCTTCTTTCTTTGCTTGAACTTCTATTTCGGACGCTGTTGCATTCTTCATGACCAGGTCCTTGATGCTTTGATTCATCCTGAGCACTTCATGAATGCCGACGCGGCCCTTAAATCCGTCGTCATCACCGGCCGCCACCGCCTTCCAAAATGTCAGATCCTTTACCGTATCGGTAGGCTTCACTATTTTGTCGGCTTTGAGCGCTTCAAGTACGCGACCTAGGTCAACTATTTTTTCCAACTGGGCCCACTCGGCTTTTGAGAGTGAATATTTTTCCTTCGAATCAGTCAAACGGCGCACAAGACGTTGTCCAATCACAATATTAAGCGTTGATACCAGGAGGAATGACTCGACTCCCATATCAAGAAGACGTGGAATCGCACCTGCGGCACTATTGGTGTGCAAGGTTGAAAGCACCAGGTGGCCGGTAAGCGCGGCATTCACCGCCAGTGCAGCCGTCTCATTGTCGCGGATTTCACCAACCATGATGATGTCTGGATCCTGACGAACAAGAGTACGTATACCTTGCGCAAATGAGAAGCCGATTTCCGGACGAACTTGTGTTTGATTGATGCGTCCGATCTGATATTCGATAGGATCCTCAATGGTGGAAATGTTCACGTCGGGCGTATTGAGTAAATCAAGCATGGTATAGAGTGTCGTCGTCTTACCGGAACCTGTTGGACCGGTGGTAAGGATCATGCCTGTCGTTTGTTTCAACGCATGATGAATACGCTCCAATCCTTCCCCGTGAAAATTCAAATATTCCAGCGTAAATCCGGAAATACTTTCACGCAAGAGACGCATCACGATCTTTTCTCCGTAATATGTCGGCAAAATAGAGACACGGAAGGATACCTTCTCATTATTCATATCTACCTTGAAACGTCCGTCCTGCGGCAGACGTTTTTCATCGAGTTTCAAGTTTGAAAGCACCTTGATACGAGCGGACACCGAGGGACCGGCTTGTCTCGGCAATACCATAGCGTCATGCAGGAGCCCGTCAATACGGTAACGAACAAGAACCTGAGTATCCATCGGCTCAATATGAATATCGGATGCGTTTTGAATCGCCGCGTGTTTGATCAATGTATCCACAATGCGGACCACTGGCAAATCCTCTGCAAGCTTTTTTATATCTGCCTCCGACGCCGGTTCGCCATTGTCTTCCGAAATCGTCTTGAGTGTCGCCGTCTCTTTTTGAATAAGATCCCCAAATTCTGCTTTCAAACTCTTTTGGTACTGCACAAGCACTTCTTTAAGTGACTCAGAATCGGTCAGGCGCGGCTGAATCTTGAGGTTAACTTTCTTCTTAATGAAATCAATGGCCGAAAGGTCATTCACATCGAGCATGGCGACCTCCAAGGTCGTATCTGTTTTCTTGAAAGGAACAATGTTGTGTCCGCGAGCAATCGGCTCTGGGATAAGTGAGAGTGTATCAAAGTCTATTTTCTTCCCCTTGAGATCAACGAAAGGAATGCCGAGCACGTACGCCTCCATGCGACGGAGATTGTCAGCAGTTATCTTGCCTGCGGTCACGAGAATATCTCCGAGACGCTTCTCATTTTTGTCAGCCTCTTTCTTGGCAACCTCAAGATCCTCCTTTGAGACAAGGCCTGAGTCGAGGATGAATTTATAGAGCTGGGTGTCTTCGATGAGCATTGGAGTAATTGTACCAAGAAAATGTCATGGGTGCATGGGTATTTAATTCTTATATCTTGTCCAAATCATTTCATGGAGAGTCGCCAGTGTTTGGGCAAATTGAGTATTTTTAATGACGGCGCCAAAGACAAATTCTTCGCCAGACAGAAGAAGTACGCTGTCTTCATTAATACCGACCACCACTTTGAATGGAAACAGTTTATCGGGGACAAGTATGGTCTCACGCAGCTCTTCCTTGTCACGATCGAGACGTTCTTTCAAAAAGGGGTACATCATATTGAGCGTCATGATCACCTTGCCATGTATACCCTTCTTCACGCGGCGATCTATATAGTCCTCGAGCTGATAGAACTCGAGCGCCGGCTGATTGACCACGGAATTTTCAAAGGTTCGCCACATCATCCCCTTGCTGTCGCGCAAAAATACTTCGGCAGCAGTGTTTAGGCCGTTTCGCCCTGGAAAATAAAGGAACTCCATCTGTTCCTCGCTGGCGGGAACATTCTTTATAAGTTCGCCAACCACAAAAGCCATATCGCGCTTTTTCCATTCGAACATCGACTGGAGCTGCGGCGGCGTCAGCGCTTTGTAGTGTTTACGGCCGCCGGCGAGAACAACAGATATGAGGCCTTTTTCCAAAAGAGATTTGACCGACGGATAGACAGCCGTCCTTGCTATGCTGGAGGCGCGGGCAATCTGCGAAATATGAGCCTTTTCAAAACCCGAAAGCGCCATGAACACTTTGGCCTCATAGGTACTCAGGTTGAAGACGCTAGAGAGTTTTTGTGTGAGTGCTTTCATAAGTGACGTTAGGAACGTCATAATTATTTCATATAATACCTTGTATTTCAAGGTTATATAGTAGATTTTGGGAGTTGTTGTATAAATTGGTCACTTTTTATATAGTCGAACTACATAATCAGTACCTACTTATGAAATACAAAATTCCCATCGTTAGCGTATGTATCCTTATCATCGCCATAATTTTCCTCAGCGGAAATAATGGGCAGAAAAATGGCACAGTTAGGGTCGGTGTTATCATTCCCCTTTCGGAAAATGCTGCAACTATCGGAGAAAAAGTCAGGCGTGGCATCATGATAGCCACGGAAGAGGCTAATGAACCCCGCATTCAATTTGTTTTTGAAGACGGCGGCATCGAACCGCGAAAAGCATTGAGTGCTTATCAAAAATTGACGAATGTCGACGACATCAGCATGTTCGTTGGGCCTTTTGGACCTGATCAAATCATGTCCATTGCCCCAATACTTAAGTCTGAAGACGTTATGCTTGGCGTAACGCTCTGCGAAAACAGATTCCGCTCCTACCCGCAAATCTTTTGCACCTATCCAAGCATTCCAGATCAAACTGAGAGCGGCGTACGCATCATACAACGGCTCAGGCTCAAGAAAATCGGCTTCCTGACACAGATCGGAGAGGTGGGTGACATCATCGAGCATGAATTGAAAGAAAGAGAGGTTGAGGGAGGATACACTGTTGCTGTAGCAGGGAGGATCAAGCCTGGTGAGAGGGATTTCCGAACCCTTATCGCCAAAATAAAAGCGGCACAGACTGACGCAATCTACTTTGCTTCTCTACCAGAGGAAGGATATATCATTCTTCAACAACTCAATGCCTTGGGATATTCGGGAAAAATATTCGCGGTCTTCGACGCTGTCGATGAAAAATTGGCAGCGCTTGGTTCCGCCGCAGAAGAGGTATATCTGCCTGGACACATTTCCCCAATTTTCCAAGAAAAATTTGTTGCGCAGTACACGCAAAAATACGGCGAGACGCCCGACCTGTATGCCGCCTTGGGACATTCCATCGCAATAACATTGATCAACGGCCTGCGAAAAAATGATTTCGAACTTAAAAATATCAAAGAAAAAATTATTGGCATGACTGCGGACACAGGGATCACTGACTTCCAGTTTAAGCCCGATCAAACCGTAGCAATTCCTGTTGAGACTCTTTTGTTCAGGGACGGAAAGATGCGGGAGATGGAATAGGATACATTTTTGTTGACGCCATTTCTTTTGGGGTGTAGTGTTGAGGAGAAAAACAACAGCCGAAGGAAGCAAATGAAACTAAGGTTCTTTGAACTACTGCGCAAACTTTGTGGGCGGTCCTCTGTCTCGCCCGTAAATATTACCCCCACTCCTCCCGTCGCGTGTGTCGCGATAAAGTGTGGCCACGAAATCAATCCGTCCCAGACCTCCATCACCGTGTTTGGTGAAACCATTCAGATCAACATCGAAGCGTTTCTGCAGAACAAGACGTACTGTCCGGATTGTATCGCGAAAATGTCCATCCGTTGCGCCCAGTGCGGTAAACATATCATGCCGTACACGATGGTTACATTTTCAGACCCACTCCTTGAAGTGCCTGGGCTTCGAAAATACGTCAACGGATATTATCCAGCGGAAGGTCAAAAGGTTGGCTGCTCGCGAATGGGCTGTCTTGAAACGATGGGTAATATTGTCGGCGTATGGGTGCCTCCCGGTTGCATCAGAATCACCGACTCTACTATCAATGGAAAAAAGGTGCTTCGTCAGCTCGCCGCAGCACACACAAAAGCTGCGTAAGCAGCAAACTCCACGTTTTCGAAAGTTTCACGAAAGTGCCGAGCGCTCGCGATTTCGGCACTTTTTTATTTGCTTGCCTTCCCCCTCAAATATGGTACACTACTCTCGTCATCAGTTCGCCCACCGGCGAACATTTTTAAAATCGAATAACAACTTAATATCATGTTTGACCTCAAAGTAATCAATTCAGTCGTCCAGCAGCTCGAAGAAGAGCGTGGCATTCCAAAGGAAAAGACCCTGGAAGCTATCGCTATGTCTCTCGCAACTGCTTACAAAAAAGAATACGGCAAGAAAGGCCAGATTGTTCGCGCATCCTTCGATCAGAATAGTGGTGCGGTTGAATTTTGGCAGGTAAAAGTCGTCGTTGATCGCAACCAAGTGATCATGGAAGGCGATGAGGAAGAAGAGATTGATCTCAAAGACGCCAACGTCGATGACATCAAGATTCGCTTCAACCCAGAGCAGCACATGCTCATCGAGGATGCCAAGAAGATCAAGAAGAATGCTGAGATTGGCGACGAACTCGTGTTTCCCCTCGAAACCAAGGCTGACTTCGGCCGCATTGCTGCACAGACTGCAAAGCAGATCATCATTCAGAAGATCCGTGAAGCCGAGAAAGTTTCAGTCATGGGAGAATACGGTGCAAAAGAAGGCGAAATTGTTGCCGGTACTGTTGAGCGCGTTGAACGCGGCATGGTTCACGTCAACATGGGCCGCGCACTCGGTATCATCCCGTATGAAGAACAAATTCCAAGCGAACGCTGGAAGACCGGTGACCGTATTCGT
>JAHFMB010000021.1:5591-12229 GCA_023269245.1 Candidatus Tayloriibacteriota bacterium | reverse complement strand
ACTCCTCGCGGAAAAAACTGAGCTTGAAAAGCAGCTGAGCGGCATTGGACGCCGCAATCCAAGTGTGAGCGGAAATTGGGAAGCTACAACAGGTGATATGGAAGTGGACTCTGCCGATGAGAACGAAGTCGCAGACAAGCTCGAAGAGCTCGAAGAGAATACGGGTATCGTAAACCAGCTCGACAAACAACTCACCGACGTCGCGTCCGCTCTGGAACGCATAGAAAAAGGCACCTACGGCACCTGTGAAATCTGCGGCAAACCTATCGAAGAAGAGCGGCTTCTTGCAAATCCTTCGGCTCGCATCTCCATAAAACACGGCCACACTCTCTAGCGGGCCCAAGAGTTGGATACGCCAATATCTCCAGCGAATGTTTATCGCTTCTTCAGCGTTTCTCCAGCATGACGTGATAATCTCGGCATATGCCAATCATACAAGTGTACAGCGCCCAGCTTATCGGACTGCGTTCGCAAATAGTTACTATCGAGGTTGACATCTCGAATGGGTTACACTCATTTTCCATTGTTGGCCTCGGCGATCGGGCTGTAGACGAATCAAGAGACCGGATTGCCGCCGCTATCAAAAATAGCGGGTATGTTTCTCCCAAACAAAAAAACCAGAAGATCATCATCTCGCTTGCACCCGCGGATATCCGTAAAACGGGACCCTCGTTTGATGTGGCGATGGCTTTGGCATATCTAGCGGCATGCGGCGATATTGAGCTGGACGCGGATAATAAATTATTCCTCGGCGAACTGTCGCTTGATGGCCGGATTCGCCGGATTAGCGGGGTACTCCCTATTGTGCATCAGGCAGTCGAGCAGGGATTCACCTCGGTTTTCATCCCCAAAGAAAATGTGGAGGAAGCGTCGCTAGCCCAGGGCATAGCAGTGTATGGCGTGAGTTCGATTCAAAGCATAGTGAATCATCTGAACGGGACAGCTCGGATTCTCCCATCGCAACATGCCGAACCTATACCAATGAACACCTCATACCGCCACGATATGGCGTATGTTCGCGGCAACGACATTGCAAAACGTGGACTTGAGATAGCTGCTGCCGGCGCCCACAATGTCATCATGTGTGGACCGCCGGGAACAGGCAAGACAATGCTGGCAAGAAGTTTCCACTCGATACTTCCACCGCTTTCATATGATCAATCCATTGAAGTGACCAGTATTTATTCGGCGGCACACATGCTCTCCAACGGCCTAATAACGGTTCCACCATTCAGGGACCCGCACCATACCGCGTCTTATCCCTCGGTTATTGGCGGAGGGAGTTTTCCAAAACCTGGGGAAATGACCTTGGCGCATCGTGGTGTCTTATTCATGGATGAATTGCCGGAATTTGGCAGAGATGTCATCGAGGCGCTCCGCCAGCCGCTGGAAGACAGGAAAATTACTATATCCCGATCCCAGGGGAGTCTGACATTCCCAGCGCAATGCATACTAATAGCCTCAATGAATCCGTGCCCGTGCGGCAGAGGAAAAAATGCCGGCTGCACTTGCGCAGAGCGCATTGTTCGGGCGTATTGGCAGAAGTTGTCAGGGCCTATAATGGATCGCGTAGACATTTGGATACCGGTAACAAAAGTTGAGTACGAAAAACTTGCCTCAACATCATCAATATCAGAAAACTCGGCAACCATTCGATCACGAGTCGCGCGCGCTCGCGCTCGTCAACGTACACGATTTGACAAACGAGAGACTGGATTGATTTTCAATAGCGAGATGGGGCCCGAACATTTGGATACACTAGTAACACTGACTGACGATGCACGTAGGACAATACGGGTTTCAGCGGAACGGCTCGGGCTCTCCGGGCGTGCATTCCATCGAATCATCAAAGTAGCACAAACCATCGCGGACTTGGCGGATGATAGCTATATACAAAAAGGGTACATACTTGAGGCACTTCAATTTCGTCCCAACCCCGGACAACAGGGTTTTTAGAAGGAATTTTTCGCGCCTCGAACCTCAAAGTGAAGATGAGGGCCAGTAGAGTTTCCTGAGTTACCCATGTGGCCGATAACGTGACCGCGATCCACACGCTGTCCCGCAATCACCGTAGTATTTGCAAGGTGTCCGTACACAGTCTGGGTTCCATTATTATGAGAAATAATAATGTAGTTGCCATATCCACCGTTCCAACCGCCCATTTTACTCAAAATAACAGTTCCGCCGGCAGAAGCATAAATATTTTGGCCAACCTGGTGATGCGCATCGGCCAAATCGACTCCATTATGGCCATGGAGCCCCTGTGATTTTATGCATGCACTTATGTCGCAAGGACGGATGAAATACGAGCCGAGGTCCGGACCATTCGTGTCGTGGGCGCGATTGTCTCGAACGTACCCTCTGGCAACAGACGTGAGTGCGGGGGCAGGTGCCGACTGCTCTGCGTCAGGAATAATGATCTTTTGTCCAATCACTAACGTCGAATTCAATGTAATATCGTTATAGTGGAGGATTTCTATAAGATCAGCTCCATATTTTGATGCAATGCCCTTGATGGTATCCCCTTTTTGGATGGTATAACTAATCCCAGTAACAGGGAGGATGATAAGGTGTTGACCGACAGAAAGCGCAGTGGCGCGGCTGATGCCATTTGCCCACATGACCGTATTAGCGGAGACGCCAAACATCTGAGCAATGCTCGAGACAGTATCACCTTCGCGCACTACATAGGAACTGATGGCGGTACTCGTCTCGGCGGGAGCACCCTCCGAGAGGACCACGTCGGCCGAAAGAGCATTCCCAACGACTGGCGCTACCTCCGAGTATTTTTCAGGATTCGGATCAAGATTTGTAGCCGCCTGGAGGAGTGCCAAATTTTGTGACGCAAGCGGAGTTTTCGATTGGGTAACCTTGGCAGATACCCTACCACTAATAATGGTTTGCATGTATGAAACAAGACCGGCACGGGCGGTCTTTGCACATACGGCAATACCTATGACTATGACGATAAAAGCCGCAAACCTAATCCCGGTTCGTCGTGATGTTGGAGGATCAGAACGTCTTGATGTTGTATTTAATTGCATAACATTTGTCGCAACTCCGCAAGTCTTTCGTGGTGGTTTTTCGGTGATTCTGTGCCCAATGATATAAAGCATAAATGGCTTTGTTAAGCCATATTATGTCGCATACCGTTTGGGGTACTCATTCAGGGTATCAGGTGAAGAAGTATTGTCAACAAACATTGTACACAGTCACAAATATTGCTGTTATGTCAATAAATAATGTGAAATATTAGGATAAAACATCCTTAAGAAATTGACCGCGTACAAAAATTCGTGAATATCGATTCTTCTGATACACTACCGGTCATGACAAGCCTCAATGATGCACAAAAACACGCTGTTGAAACTCTCGACGGCCCTGTGTTGATCATTGCTGGCGCCGGATCGGGAAAAACCAAGGTCATCACCCATCGTATTCTCAATCTCATTAAAAAGGGGGTTGCGCCATACAACATCCTCGCTATTACATTCACCAATAAGGCTGCCAAAGAGATGCGTGAACGTGTTGAGGCACTGCTTGCCGGTGACGATGGGGTTAACCGACCTATCTCAACCCGTGAGCAAAGCGAACGGAGCCGTGGTCGTATGACCGCGATGGGAGAGCGCCCTTTTGTAAGCACCTTCCACGCACTCGGAGTACATATCATTCGCGAGAACGCTGCGCTACTTGGACTGACGCGACATTTCACTATATTTGATCGAGCAGACTCACGTCGCGCCATTAAACAAGCCATGGAAGAATGTTCGGTTGACTCAAAACAGTTTGATCCAGGAACCTTGCTCAACATGATTTCGCGCGCAAAAGGAGATAACGTGAGTCGGATCGAATATGCAGACACTGCAAAATCGTATATGGAAGAACTGGCGGCTCAAGTATGGGAAAAATATGACGCAATCGTATCAAAAGAAAAAGCGCTTGATTTTGATGATTTGCTTTGGAAAGCGACGCGGCTCCTCGCTACCAACGAACAGACTCGAAAAAAATATCAGGCGCTTTGGAAATACATTCACGTTGATGAATATCAAGATACCAACAAAGTTCAATACAAGATGACCGAATTATTGGCGCAGGCGCATAAAAATATTTGTGTGGTAGGAGATGCCGACCAAAACATCTACAGCTGGCGTGGTGCAACAATTGAAAATATCCTCAATTTTGAAAAAGACTATCCGAATACGACCGTCATTGCACTGGAAAAAAATTACCGCTCGACAAAAACTATTCTAGCTGCCGCGAACAGTATCATTGAAAAAAATACATTGCGTAAAAAGAAGACGTTGTATACCGATAACGCTGATGGAGAAAAAATTGGGCTGACTGCCTCGTATACCGAAGTTGATGAAGCGAGGAACATTGCCGATACATCACGAGATTTGATCGAAAAGGGGACACCCGCACGGAACATTGCGGTGCTTTATCGTGCCAATTTCCAATCACGAGCAATCGAAGAGGCCTTCATAAAGAAAAATATTCCCTACCAACTTGTCGGTGTACGATTCTTTGAGAGAAAGGAGGTGAAAGACGTGCTTTCCTATGTCCGCGCGGCACTCAACAAAGAATCTTGGGGTGATATCGCGCGAATCATCAATGTTCCAACGAGAGGTATCGGCAAAGCAACAGTAGCCAAAATTATGTCAGGCCGCCCAGATCTGTTGCCACCTGCTATGAAGGTGAAAATAGACAGTTTTTGGAAGCTTCTCGAGGACATACGCATAGAAATCACTTCAAGAAAGCCCTCGGAGGCCTTGAAATTTGTCATCCAAGAGACAGGGATGGAGCGCGTACTCATGACTGGCGATGCTGAAGACGAGGAACGACTTCTCAACATCAGAGAACTCGTCTCGGTGGCAGCACAATATGATGATTACCACGCCCAAACAACAGATACAGACAATGGGAGTTCATCTTTATCGGGTATCGAGAAATTTCTCGAGAACGCAGCCTTGGCAAGCGATCAAGATGATTTACAAAAAGATCAGGACGCGGTGAAACTTATGACCGTTCACGCATCAAAAGGATTGGAATTTGACCATGTGTTTATCGCCGGACTTGAACAAGATCTGTTCCCCTTCAGACACATGGACGATGCGGGAATAGGCCCGGCAGAAGCGGAAGAGGAGCGCCGTTTATTCTACGTCGCATTGACGCGTGCCCGAAACAAGGTACATTTGAGTCACACGCTCATCCGTACAGTATACGGAGCACAGCGTGTGAATACGCCATCAGAATTTATTGATGATATTGAGAAGGAATTGATCGAGACGCAGGAGCCGCCGGAAAAACCATCTGGGGCAAAAGCGCTGTTTATTGATTTTTAGACACGCACTACGCGAGTCGGACGTGGGTTCGGATACGCACATATTTTTCTGCTGAAAAATTGCTATGCTCGCGCCGACGCGCTCCGCAGTGTATCCTCACCCACGCCTGACTCGCTTGTGCTAAGCTAACAATCACATACTACGATGAAACTATTCGCGAAAAAGTCACTGGGGCAACATTTTCTGAACTCGGCGCATGTACTTGAGCAGATTATTTCTGCTGCGCAGATCCAACAAGGGGAACAAGTGCTTGAAATCGGACCAGGCACCGGCATATTGACCCGCGCACTACTGAACGCGGGCGCGCTGGTGATTGCGATTGAAAAAGATGAACGTGCCATCGCCATGTTGGAACAAGATTTTTTTACAGACATCAAAGAAAAACGACTGAACATAATTACCGGCGACGTGTTGGACGAAAAAATTCTGAGCTCAGATTCGTCGAGCCCCATACACGAGCCATTCATAAGTGGTTCATTCGCACTGGTTGCCAATATTCCATACTACATCACCGGTGCAATCCTCGAAAAATTCCTCGAGCATGGCCCGCGCCCAAATCGCATGGTGCTACTCGTTCAAAAAGAAGTTGCTGAGAGGATCTGCGCACGTGATGGTAAAGAAAGCATCCTTTCTATCTCAGTCAAGGCCTTTGGGACGCCCAAAATCGCCGCCAAAGTCCCTCCGGGTGCATTTACGCCACCACCGACGGTAGATTCAGCTATTTTAGTGATTGAAAACATCTCAAATCGAGCGTTTGCTGAAAAAAACCTTGATGTTAAGCGATTTTTTAGCATTGTAAAAGCAGGGTTTGCGCACAAGAGGAAGCTCCTAGCGAGAAATTTGGAAAGTGTCATTCCACGAGGAGAAATCGGTGTTATTTGGGATAAAATCGGATTCGACAAAAATGTCCGGGCGGAGGACTTGGACATAGAAGAATGGCTCAAAATATAGGCTAAATACTAGATCCGTGCATGAGGATGGGGAGTCCGCCATTGTATGGGATACCCGATATGGTACAAGGAACTGGAACTGTCGCAGTCCAACCGAGTAGCTCCTGTCCAGGGTGGGGAGGTACGTACATAAGAAATGGTAACTCTCCCCAAAGCCACATAAGGGGTATGACACCTGTGAGCGGAGTGAGTACGTATGTTAACAACCCTTCATCGCAAGGGGTAATGGCCGTAACAAGACCGCCGAAAGGTAATGGGACAACCGCCCGCGTAATCAGTGCAGGAATAAATAGGAAAACTACCGCCAGTACAAGTGCAACAATGTGTTTCTTCATGCATCAATTCT
>JAHFMB010000021.1:0-5581 GCA_023269245.1 Candidatus Tayloriibacteriota bacterium | reverse complement strand
AAAACCCAGCGAATAAGGCCGTATTACTATATAATTATGTCGTATGTCCCTATCCCGACAGCATATTCAGACGTTGGTCATATTGATCGTGTGTATCTTGGCCGTCGCAGGTGCGGGCTATGCGGCATATGGCGGCCCGCTCGGTAAAAAAACTGACCAGGTTAAACGGGATGATGCAATAATTTCCACGTCATCTACAGAACAAAACGCCATTACTCCAAGCGGTGACTGGAAAAAACAATTTTTGACCGGGAGCAGTACGATTCGCGCTTCCGGAGCGACCAAAACAACCGTGTCTTCCGAACCTGAGACGCTCACCAGGCAATTTGGAAAAAAGTTTTTCGAACAATATATGTATCTCAAGCAACATAATTTGAGCGAAGATCCACAAGCCATCAAAACACTCGTCGACCAGACAACGAGCGACCTTGTCGACGCCGCACCGCAAGCACGCGTCTATGATGTCCGCGAAGTAACAATCTCGACTGCCTCAGACGCCGCTTCGGAGCGGATATATGCAAATGCGGTCGGAGTAATCTTTTCAGCTCACATGCCACACGCAGATGCGGCAACTGTGGCGCTGCAGGCATTGGAGAATGAAGATCCGTCACAAATCAAGAATGTCGAATCGATCGCTGATTCGTATGATGCAATCTTAACTGGAATTCTGGCGACACCTGCACCAGCATCTCTTGCCGCATTTCATGTACATTTGGTCAATGGTGTAAGTGCAATCGCCTTTGGTTCGCGCGGTATGACAAAGGTATTCACTGATCCTATCCAGAGCATCGCCGCACTTGCTACCTACGAAAAGTCGCTGGGGCAGCTTCGCGACGGGCTATTGGATCTTAAATTTATTTTTTCGCAACACGGAATACAATTTTCGAGCAGCGAACCGGCAACTATTTTTAGCATGATCAAATAACATGAAAAAATATTCCTACATAAAGAAATCACTAATAGCTATGCTCATGCTCTGCGTTATTGCATCGCCGTTTGCGGCACTTCCCGCAAAAAGAGCTCAGGCCCTAGCAGTGCCGACTGCCTGCGGACTATTCGACGTGTACTGCATCATGGACAACTGGAAAGAGTTCGTTGGGAATAAGCTGGCCGTCATGATCGCCAACCAGCTCATTCAGCGCATGACTGCAAGCGTGGTCAACTGGATCAACACCGGCTTCGAAGGGAGTCCTGCATTCCTCACAAATCCAGAAGGGTTCTTTACGGATGTTGGTGACCAAATCACTGGCGAGCTTATCGACAAAACAGGGGCTCTTTCACAATTGTGCTCGCCATTCAGTTTTGATTTGCGGCTAAATATAGCACTCAACCAGGCTTCATCAATGAATAAACGGTACTCGTGTACGCTACAAACGATCATAAACAACAGTAGGAACTCTGTTAACAACATTGGGCGTAATAGTGGAATTATCATGACCGGTTCGGCCGACGGCGCGACACTTGGGAATTTCATTAATGGTGATTTTTCACAAGGGGGATGGGGAGGGTTTGTTGCCTATACAACACAGGCCCAAAACAACCCGATTGGTGCCTGGATAATGGCCGACTCGGACTTACATAGTAGAATTGACCAGAAAAAAGCATCGACCAATAATGACTTGAACCGAGGCGCGGGCTTCTTGTCATGGAATAAATGTACCGATGTCACAAACCAATTTACGCTTGATCCTTCAATGGGAGGGACCGATGTTCCTGCCGACGGACGCAGTACCCTCGAGATTGCAGGTTCGCAATATGGCTTGAACCCGTCTGACATCCGGGATCTTGAGAAAAATGGGTATGGTTCGACTGGTTATAACGATCTAGGCAAAGCGACAGGTATAAAGAAAACAACAAAAGGCGGCAAGACAACGTATCAGGATTGTTCCGTACAAACTCCTGGATCGATGATCGCGGGATCGCTCCAAAAGCAACTCAATCTTCCAGCCGACAAGCTTGTTCTCGTCAAAACAATAAGCGACAGTATCGACGCCATCACGGGGGCACTCGTCAATCAAATGTTTACCCAGGGGCTCGCGGCACTGAGCGGCCATGGCTCAGGACTCGGTGGTAGCTCAAAAGCATACCTTACACAATTGAGCGAAGAGTCGTACAACCAAAACAGTTTCGATATTCAGTCAGCAAAAAATCGTTCATTAAGCGCATCAAACTCTATTATCAGTCTTGGCCAGGACACCATCAAACAATATGATCAAACACTGGGCCTTTTGAGTACCGAGCGTACAGAATATATCGGACTCCGTTCATGTTTCTCAGCTAAAATCACTTCGCCAAACTTCCCAAACTCGCAGGTTGACTACGGCACACGTATGATAGCGGGCGTTGATCTTGTGCTGGCCCGCAGTATTGATTTGATGATCGCATCAACTACGGACAAAAAGACTGCGGTTCAAAATCAACTTGATGGATATCGTACTACCGCTAACTCAACAACCAATGCACAAATCCGCGGCGTGACCGACAATGACATAAGTGCTGGATTCAATAGGGTGGAGACCAGTATCGGTTCCACACTTCGAGGCGCACAAGCTGGTGTTGATAGTTCCGAGGATGCCACCCAAAGCAAGAAGGGTATCGACACCCTTATCTCGATGTTGGACAGGGATGCTACAACATTCCAGAGAATCTGCAATGAGATGCCGTATCTCTCAACATTTGGTGCGCCATATCATACCTTTGTTAACCCAGTTCTCATTGGTTTCCACTAATTCCGCATGACTAAGCGCTTCTCATCATATATAAAAGGCTCGCTCGGCAACTCACAGACTGTGGTGGTTATGGGAATAATTGTCGCCGCACTTATATTCGTGGGGTCGACACACGCCGCACACGCTGAAGGTTGGTTTGGCTTCCCTGACCTGTGGAGCATCATGTCTCGCGTGATCGCCTACATAGTCAACATGGTCCTCGCAGTTTGTTCATGGTTTGTCGCTATGACCGGCACACTGCTCAATGTATCGATCAATTTGACCATGCACATCAAAGATTTTGTCAGCAGCACCCCTGCAATCTATGATGTATGGCGTGCGATTCGCGACATCTCGGGCATGTTCATCATCTTCGGATTGCTCTACGCGTCAATCCGCATGATTCTCGGGCAGGATGCGAAGCTAGGAACAGTCATAAAAAATATTGTTATCGCGGGCGTACTTATCAACTTTAGTTTCTTTATGACGAGTGTCCTGATCGATGCATCGAATATCGTGTCATTACAGCTCTACCATGCCATGACTCCTGGGCAGCCAGATATTGGTAATCTTATCAACAACAAAGACCCAGCGGCGGCAGGTTCTCTCCCGGGTATTGTAAACAAAGTGTTCAGTGATGGCGGCTTGTCGATGGTTTTTATGCAGTCATTGCAGATACAAACAGCGTTCAACCCAAAAAATTTGAGTCTCGATAATCCCGAGTCGTCAGCAAGTTTCTCTACCCCTTTCCGTATCGTGCTCATTGGTGCCACTGGCATCGTTATTATGATAACTGCCGGACTTAGCTTCCTTTTTGCATCACTAGCATTCGTAGTACGACTTATCATATTACTCATTCTGTTGGCATTCTCTCCAATCTGGTTTGCCGCCGCGGTCATACCACAACTCAAAGAATACTCGGATGAGTGGTGGAAGGTGTTCAAGGGTCAACTTATATTCATGCCCGCATATTTGCTGTTTATGTACGTGGCGCTGCGCATTATCACCAACAGTAACCTGTTCAACTCTGGAGCATATGCAACTTTGTGGAAAGGAACGGCATCGTCGTCCCTTATTCCGACAGAGTTCATTGCTTTTGGCATCAACGCGGCACTCATCATCATTATGCTTAACATACCCCTGTTGGCGGCAATAAAGCTCGGCGCAAGCACGGGCAAATTGTTGGATGGGAAGAAGTTGGGAGCGGAGGCTTTGTGGGGTAGGATTGGAGGATATACTGGTAGTGCAATTGGGAGGAACACTGCAGGAAGAATCGGGTCGCAAATTGATAAACGTCTTGCCAACACGCGAATTGGTAACTCTTTGGTAGCAAGAGACTTTAGGGCAGCGACAACAGGTGCTTTAGCTAAAAATAAGTTTGGTGGTTCACGATCATTTGACGAAACCGTAAAAGAACAGAAGGCTGTCGATGCGAAAGCAAAAGAAATTGACCGCCGAAAACAATTTGATAGCATCATTGCCAATAAACACTGGGGGAGGCCAGATCCAAATGATCCAAATAAACTTCACATCGATACCTTGTTTAGTGGCATGAACAAGGGTGAAAAATTGGCCCTTGGAGCCAAGACAATAGCTGAAAATGACCAGATCCTGATGAGGATGAAATCCGGAGACTTTGATGCAATTAAAGATGCAACCGAGGGATACACCGATGAAGACAAGAAATTGGTTGCAGATGCAAGAAAAGATTTACTACAACGCAGTGCTACGGCTGGAGATGTTGATACTGTCAAAAAACTTATCGACAATATGAGTGAAGATCAGTGGAAATCGATGAAGAAAGACCGAGTTAAGGCACTTAAGGCTGCCGCTAACGCAAATAGCAGTGGAGCTGTCAAGGAGTTACTAAAGGATATGGATGGCAAAGAGCTCAAATCAGTCAAGGACGACTCAGATCCAAGTATTGCCGCCCTAATAATGCACCCACGAGTTGTCGAACATTTCACCCCTGGTCAACTCAAGAAACTTGCTGAGGAAGGTTTGGATGACCCAACAAAACAGAATATTGGCCAACAAATTACATTGCAAGTGCGCAATGGTAGACCACACCAGGCGTTCAAATGGATAACCGAAAGACAGCGTTCGGGAGATTGGACATAAAATAATATCCTCATGCCGATTCAACAAATACAATCAACAAAAAACGAGCAAGTTGTCAAAGCAATTTCTTCAGATTGGTTTGTGCAGGCAATCGACAGGATCGAAAAGAAACTCAACTTGCACATCGACCAAGCGGGCGAACTTTATATGATAGTGTCTGAAATAATGTTGGGTAGTGCCAGTTCACAAGATTTCATACCCAACGTAACAACCCGACTCCAGATTGACGAGAAAACGGCAAACGAAATTGCTGCAGAAACAAATGTGCAAGTTTTTAATGTATTAAAGAATACTTTACAAACCAAGTCTACTGAAACCCTGTCTGAAAACGGCAACGATTCGATGAACTCCTCCCTCCAATCGATAGGCGGTATCTCCATCGAAAAACCTGATCCTGAGTCCGAATCAGCGGCAAAGGTAACCGCCGCGGACAGGGGAAACATTCTTGCGGGTCTTGAAAATCCACCATCAAGCGTTCCTCGTACGAGTCAGCCCCCTCAAAATTTACCAATGGTTGAGGAAGAAAGTGGCCCATTTAGCGAGTCGGAAGCCCCAAAGACGACCCCAAAAGAGGAAAATCACACGGAACCACTCGTCGACTATTTATTGAGCAAGCCAGCTGGTCAATCTGTACAACATGTCACTGCATCACCGGATTCTGCTCCAGCTTCGTCACCAAGACCAAAAAACCCGGTTCCACCATCAAAACCACCAACAAGGCCGGATCCGTACAGGGAAGCCGTCAAATAAGC
>JAHFMB010000020.1 GCA_023269245.1 Candidatus Tayloriibacteriota bacterium | reverse complement strand
TCAGACACAGCTTGTTTTGATGCCGGTTTTATTTCATCCGCAACCATAACAAATCCGAGAACTTTTTCTTTGGTTGCCAATATTACCGGCGTCTTACCTTGCGCAGTAAATGCACCGATCTGTGACATGTCCAATAGAAGATCCTGATCTAAGATAAGCTTGGCGTTACCTACATAGTATTCGACACCAGCAATGGAACCCTTGATCCCTTTTCCTTGAATTGACTCAAAGTTTTCGACACCTGTAATCGCAATTGATTTCTCTTGCGCATAATCAACTATCGCATGAGCAATTGGATGCTCGGACTTGTTCTCAAGAGATGCAAGAATCGAAACGAATTCAGTTTGAGTAATCGAGGCTTGATCTGAATGTCCGGAGTCCGGATGTTGACTGATCTGAATGTCTACTAATGTTGGTTTGCCTATAGTGATTGTGCCCGTTTTATCAACAATCACTGTATCTACGTTATGAAGTTTTTCCAATGTCGCTGCGTCTTTTATCAGAATGCCCTCGCGAGCACCCTTCCCTACACCAACTATAATCGCCGTAGGTGTCGCAAGGCCAAGCGCACAAGGACAGGCGATAACAAGAATGCCGACAAATGAGACAAGACCACATGAAAGAGCCTGTGAAAAACCAAGTGGTCCGGTACCAAACAAGAGCCATGCGCCGAACGTAAGAACAGCAATAACTAGTACAATCGGTACAAAAATGCTCGAAATTGTATCTGCCAATGCCTGAATGGGGGCTCTGCTTCCCTGCGCTTCCTCAACCATATGAATAATCTGTGCCAGTAATGTTTCTGACCCAACTTTTGTCGCTTTGAACGTAAACGTGCCAGTTGTATTGAGTGTGCCAGACACAACAGTTGAATGTACCTCCTTTTTCACCGGCATCGGCTCACCAGTCACCATTGACTCATCGATAAATGAGAAACCTTCAGTAATAACGCCATCAACAGGAATTTTCGCGCCTGGCTTCACAATAATAAACTCGCCATGCTTCACGTCATTGATTGAAACTTCAATTTCTTTTCCATCACGAATAACAAGAGCCGTTTTTGCCTGCAAGTTAAGTAGTTTTTCAATAGCATCCCCGGTCTTTATTTTTGATCTGGCTTCGAGATATTTTCCAAGGGCAATAAAAGTAATAACTACAATAGTCACGTCATAATAGGTGTAGTCGACATTGATAAAAGGTCGAAGTACATCCTCAAATGCTGTAATTGCGAAACTATAGAGAAATGCGGCCGTTGTACCAATGCCGATAAGGGTGTCCATATTGGCTTTGCCATAGCGAAGAAAGCGGTAAAAGCCGAGGAGATACGGTCTACCTACGACAAACAACGTATACGTTGCCATGATAGGCAACAGATGATGAAAAAATTCGCTTACGGTATTGGTCATTTCCGGCACGGCATTGTATTGCGCCAAAATATCCCAGCCCATGATAAAAATGCTGATAATCGCCAGTGGAATAGCCGACATGACTTTTGATTTCATGTCTTTAATTTCAGCGAGTTTTTCCTGTTTTGATTGACTTAAACCAAGATGAACGGCGTGTTGGTTGGCTGACATGTTCATTTCATCTGTACTTGAATGTGAATCTGGAATAATCAACGAGTATCCTAATTTTTCTATTTTTTGGGATAAATCTTGTGGACTTGTTTTTGACTTATCAAAAGTAACTTTTGCGGTTTCGGTCCCATAATTGACTTCCACAGACTCCACCCCATCAGTTTTTTTGAAAGTCTTTTCGATAATGCCTGCACACGACGCGCAGTGCATACCCTTTATTTTATATATCTTTGGTGTATGCATAGCTAATTATTTGCGCTTGAGTTTGTAGACCTTGAGCACTTCCCCAATGGCTTTTTTGGTGGATCCACTCTGGATCTGTTTGACCACGCAGTGCGACAAATGCCCTTCCATGAGCATGTCCTCTACGTTGGAAAGACCCTGCTTTGCGGCGGAGCTTTGGGTGATGATATCGATGCAATAGGCATCTTTTTCGATCATCTCGCGAAGACCGCGCACCTGACCTTCTATGATTTGTAACCGGCGAATTATTTTCTGTGTTGATGTATGCATGCGGACAGTCTATACCCCCCAGGGGGTATTGTCAATGCATGACCAATGTACATGTGGATAACTCGCTTTTATATATTATTTTCCGTGCTTCGACACATTCGCCACGATGCCGCTCGCCGCCAAGACGATAATCAGTGCCGTGCCGCCATGGGAAATAAACAATAATGGCAGGCCTGACAACGGAATAATACCCATCATTGCCGCCATATTCATGAATGACTCGGTAATGATGAGGACTGCAATGCCAATGGCGAGGAGCGCTCCAAACGTATCAGGCGAACGGGTGCCGACGCGAAACGTGCTCACAGCAAAAATAAGATATAGGGCCAATAATGCAATCGTGCCGACAAAGCCAAATTCCTCGGCACCAACGGCAAAAATGGAGTCACCTATCGGCTCCGGCAGATATCCGAATTTTTGCACGCTTTGACCGAAACCGCGACCGCTGAACTGGCCGGAACCGATGGCTATCAATGACTGGTTGATTTGATATCCTGCGCCCTGAGCGTCCAATCCGCTATCCAGAAACGTCTGCACGCGCTCTAATGCATACGGACGAAGCCAGATGACTCCTCCGACCATGGCGAGCATCAGTACTGCCGCCACGATTACATGCCTGATTGGTAAGCCAGCGATTATGAGCATGACGATGCCGGTGAAGCCTATGATGACGAGAGTATCCGTATCTGATTGGACCAATAACAATCCACCCAAAATAGCCATAATGACAAGGTATGGAAAGAGACCAAAGCGCATTTTTTCAATTTTATCCTTGGCAAACTGTGCCCAGGCGGCCATGTAGATGATAAAAGCTATTTTGAGGAATTCAGACGGCTGAAAAGAGAAAAGGCCTAGATCAATCCAGCGCGACGCTCCGCCATGATGGAACGCCAGGCTGGGAATGAATAACAGCAAGTTGATTGCGATCGCTCCAAGCAGAATAAAAAAAGCAAGTTTACGGATGTAGTGATATCGTATCTTGGCAAACACAAAAAAGGCGACAATGCCGATGACCAAGCTAATGCTCTGTTTTATTGCGACTGTACCGAAGTTTGCACCATCCTGAGCCAGCAAACCGAGAGAGGCAGACAAAAAAACAATGAACCCGACGATTGTCAGCGCAGATACTGATAACAGAAAAAAACGGTCAATTGGCCTCTGGTTGATTGGTTGCATCTTGAGTAGGTTGAGGTTCAGCGTGCGATTGTTTGAAACCATCTATGTCCCTCCTGACCTGCTCATATTCAGGTACATCCTCAATCTTCGAAACCCCGAGATGGGACAGGAGTTGTAAGGTAGTCTTGTACAAAAAGCTCCGCGCGTCTTTTGGATTTTCGATGCGCTCCACGAGGCCACGAATCAATAAATTGCGTACGATAAATTGCGAGTTGACTCCGCGTATATAGTCTATATCTGCACGTGAGATTGGTCCCTGATACAGGATAATGGAAAGCGTTTCAAGACCCGCCTTGCCAAGATCGCGGCTCAATTCGTCCTTGGTAAGCTGCTCGATGAGTGGAGACAGTTCTTTTGCCGTGCCAAGCATCACCTCTTCGTCAGTGCGCACGAGAGTGAGGCCACGGCCTTTCAAGGTCTGCTCGAGATCTGCGAGCCCTTGTTGAATAGTTGCAACATCAGCACCAAGCAAAGTTGCTAGTTTTTTAATAGAAACCGGTTCGGCTTTCCAAAACAGGATTGCTTCAACTTGTTGAGAAATGGGCATGTACTTATTATATCAGCTTCGCATGTAATTAATATCTCGGAACACCCACATCCTTTGTCTCCATAACAATATCGTCAAAATGCCTTTCCTGAGTCACCTGCAGGACCCCTTCTTTGACCAATTCAAGCATCGCCAAAAAACTCACAATAACATTCACCTTCTCGGCTTTGTGTTCGTGGGTAAATTGTTTGAAGCTCATGCGCAGACTCGAAGTGATACGCGTGGTCAGATTACCTATCATATCTTCGAGACTAATAACCTTCTCAACCACATGTTTCGGTATATTCTCTTTTTTAGGCAATCGATGAATCAGATCTTTGAGTAACGAAAGAGCTTTCTCCAATGTAAAGGTTGGATCCGGCGTGAATATCGGCTGTACGGAACGAGTATGAGATTGTGTAAAAATCATCTGGTCACCAAAAAGCTGGCCGACATGTTTGCTTGCCTCTTTTATGCGTTTGAATATCTTGAGACGCGTCTCAAGGTCATGAATATCGCCTTTCTCCTCCTCAGTCAGTGCAAGTTCAGGCAAAAGTGATTTCGATTTTATAAGGAGAAGCGTCGAAGCAACCAGAATGAAATGAGCAGACTCCCCCATCGGTAGATGTTCGAATTGTCGAACGTGCGCAATGAAATCATCCGTGACTTTCGCGAGGGAAATATCGCTGATAAACAATTTACGCTTCTCGATAAGATCAAGGAGTAAATCGAGCGGACCTTCAAATGACTGAGTTTTGACGGTGAAGGACATATTAGGCTGCAGCGCGTTCGAGACGGGTCAAGCGGACATGGTGCCGGTTTGAATCTTTACGTAACAGCTTCATTTCGTCACGAAAAGTGCACATTTCTGTTTCAAGAAGATCGAATCGAGGCATACATTCTTCTCTGATAACCTCACGAGTAGTTTCTCGGATTTTTGAATCGATAGTCTCGCCCATAAGCATAAGTCGAGTCTGAAACTCTTCAATAATAAGACCCCGCCCATGCTCCATGTCAGCACGAAATTTCAAACCCGCGTTATCAGCGGCAGTTTCTGCTGCAAGGTCAATATCAGCATGAAATTTTAAACTTGCACTAGTGGTGACAGCCTCTGCAGTAGAGTCAATGTATCGTTGAATGTGTGGTTCTATAATGTAACTCATGTGGGTGTAATTATACTATTAATTTATAAAATCAAATATCGGGATATCATCTGGTAATATCGCAGCCAAAATCTTTCAATTGAATTGAATCCCTGAAGAAGTAATCTTTGGCCATGATCAGTGACCGTGTCTCGACGCACGCATTCTCATTGAGTCGGCGTTGTATGCGCATTTCTCTATGATCAATACTGTCGGCATATAACGTTACTGCAGACATGGTCACCGCCAGGAAAAACAATGATCCGATTGCGAGTAGTACAATGGCTGTAGTAGCAATAAATCCGCTCTCAGCTTCCCTCACCTCATCCATAAGTTTTGTATTACTAATATGAATGTTGTACAGATATGAGATTGAGGATGTGATAAGTATGGAAAGTAGCACGCTGAAAATAAGTGCTTCAATGAGGGTCATCCCAAAATTTACATGCTGTTTATGCTTCATGATGTTGATAGTTAAAATTGTATGTGATATACAACTGGCGATGAGGCACTCAATACGTAGAGCGAATCACTATCACATGATAAGCTCTGTGGAACTGAAGGAAGCTGGATATATGTGACCGTAGTTGTTGCTAAAGTGCGATCGTATATCTGAAATTCTTGTCCGCCCTGTCTACTAATTGCATACAGGAAAGACCTATCTGAAATAATTCCGTACACACCCCCAGCGAGATCCGCTGAATAGTCATTGGAATGCTGAACATAAGGTAAGGTCGAACTACTCAACGCAAAAAGTTCGCGATCCTGTTTTATATTGAATCCACCCGAGGTCCTACCGAACTGAAGCTCTCCTTCAAAAAAAGATAGGGACTTCCCTTCTTGACGTTCCCACCCTGAGGGACTAAAGAAATCAACTAGAAATGGTCGGCTCGGGTCATGTACATCGATGATGTGTAATTGCTTTTGATCTGAGGCAGCAACATAGGCGAAACCATCCCGGACATATATTGCATGTACTTTGCTACCTATTTCAATACCACTTATCTTTAGTGGCATCGCTGGGTTCGAAACTTGGATGACAGAAAATTCGTCTCCATCCCATTTATCCGTACCCAAATAAACAAATCCGCGGTCATAGAAGAGAGAACTGCCGAGTGGCGGTGTGGCGGATGCATATGGCAGTGGGAGTTTGTAGCTTGACTCAATAGACATAGTATTGAGATCTTGCAAATGTATGCTTTGTAACTGGGCAGTGCGACTCGTGACAGCTGAAAAAATTCTATTTCCAACGACAGAAATTTCTGAAATGCCCGGCCCAGTATGGATACCGGACAGCAAAAGAGGATGTGTAGCATCGTGCATATCAAAAATAAGAACGTCAGGATCAGACTGGCGCGACGAATCCGTCGATATATACGCAATTCCGGAACGAACTTCGATATGAGTAAGCGGTATGGATGGATCAAGGGGCAAAGTAATCGGGGTAATGTGTGGGACAAGTATCTGTGGATCTGGCTTTGTTGCTTGACCGTAACCAAATGACCCAACAATGCTTCCACTAGTAAAATCAACTGAACATAAAGCAGTGCCAGCCACCTCATCACTCATAGTAAACGGATTCGATCGAATGTTCACGAAATGTATCGAACCGGTGTCTGAAAATACATGCATGTCTGTTTGGATACGATCGTTGCCATACCAATGAGCATAAGCTTCAATGGTTGTAGTTGAATATCGCTGGTATCCAACATCATCAGAGTTAAGTGTCGTTGTTCGTGATTCATACAACTTCATGTCTCGAAATGCATTCTCGTGGACCTCATAAACATTCATCAATCGATTGCGCTCGTGCGCGTATTCGAACACCTCACGGGAACTCTGAAATGTCTGTGTAATCGTTATTACAAAGAGTGCACCCAAGGAAATAGCGACCATAATATCAGCCAATATCAACCCGCTACGATACTGTATGCCAACATCAATGTTGTAATGCTTTTGATATGTCATATATCGGCATCATTATTGATAATGCGATGCTTCCAACAGAACACCCCATCCCAACCATCATGACCGGCTCTATAAGTGACGTTATGCGTTTGAGAGCATGGTCTATGTCACGATCAAGGATTGAAGCGGCACGGGTAAGCGAAGACCCAAGGGTTCCCGACGCCTCTCCAGCAGATAGTAACGCTGGGACATGATGAGGAATCTTAGCCGATATGTTTGCCAGTACCGTGCCGCACGAAATCCCCTTCTCGATATCTAAAGCCTTGCCGTGAAGCATGTCTTGGAGAGGTAACAAAGAAACAGTTCTAACGGTCTTCGTGTACGATGGCGACACAGGTAAACCCGACTCAACAAGAGACCCAAATGATTGGAGAAATAATGACAGTGAGTAGGAAAATAGTGCGTGCCCAACAATGGGTATATGAATAAGTAGATACTGACAGAGGTACTTATACCGGCGCACTCGGGAATACAATACAATGAACACAAACAACCCCGTGACCGCTCCGCCGAGCATGTATAGCCCGTACGAAACCAGATGTTCGGAAGTAGAAATAACCACCCGAGTCAATAACGGTAGATTGACATGAAGACCTCTGAGCATGGGCGTTATCTGAGGTAATACGCCACGAACAAGACCAACTGTGAGGAGCAGCGCGAATATACCTATGACAACCGGATACACCAGAGCCGATGTGCATTTCTTTAGCATATCCTGTTGTTTTTCAATCATGGTACGACTAATGCACAATGATCTAATAAGTTCTCCGGATGATTCACCATGCTGGATTAAACCAGCTAAAGTTGGTGATATCCTCAAATGTTTTTCAAGCGACGAAGACAGTAACCGACCAGAAATCACGTCATCAACAATACTTTTGATGATTGCCCGATGCTTTCGTGTACCCCCTTCCCCTATAAGGACCATGGCCCGATCCAGTGGCATACCGGCTGACATATAGAGCTCGAGGCGTTCGAGCGTTAAAATAACGTCTTTTTTATTCATAGAGTACTCTGGTTACTTCTTCTGGAGTGGTAATTCCCCATTCAACTTTTTCATTACCATCATCACTAATCGGATTGAATCCATTGGTACATGCGTAATCAACAAGCTTTGATATGGACGCCCGTTCTGAGATAAGACGCTTCATGCCATCATCAACCTCACACACTTCGGCAATAACTGACCGACCACGATATCCGGTATTACCACATTCGTCACATCCCGACGAACCACATGCTTGACACATAATCCTCACCAGTCTTTGCGCTATGACACATCGTATCGTAGATGCCAGTAAGTAATGATCAACCCCCATATCTGTGAGGCGAGGAATGGCTTCGAGTGCGGAATTTGTATGAAGCGTCGATAAGACGAGGTGGCCAGTTAATGCGGTATGTATCGCTACCTTGGCAGTATCAGCATCACGTATTTCACCGACCATAATCACATCAGGATCCTGACGCAACGCCGATCTCAAACCCGATGCAAAAGTCACGCCATAATTGTGCCGAATATGAATCTGTCTCACTGATGGAACCTCATATTCAACCGGGTCCTCCAATGTGATGATGGAAAGAGGCTCGCGGGCCTTGAGTGTCAGGCAAGCATGAAGTGTCGTCGTCTTCCCTGAACCTGTAGGTCCGGTCACCAGTATCATGCCTGAAGTCTTGTGCAATGCGGCATCAATACTCCGCACATGGTCCGGCGTAAAACCGAGACGTGCAAACGATATATCACTATCGATAATAGTCGGAAGAATACGGATTACCGCATTTTCCCCATGATATGAAGGCATAAACGAAATGCGCATCTGGTAGGGTGAACCATCTGCGTCATAGGTCCATCTACCATCCTGTGGAATGGCATGTAAGTCAGTTCGAGCGCCTGATAGTATTTTGAGCCGTGCAATCACCTCATCATGAAACCGACGAGGTACATACCCCGCCACTACAACGCATCCATCTATACGGAACCGTACGCAGGAGTCCGAACGTTGAGGATCATAGTGAATATCAGAGGCTCTGCTATGTATAGCAAAAGAAATAATAGTATCAATTGCTTCAACTGCAGTTGTTATATGCGATGGAAATCCTGTTGTCATACAACCACCATATCAGGACCAACTGGAGAATCACTGAAGACATGGTAAAGATTTGCTGAAGATTTGAATATGTGGTAGTATATTTCCCGGCTGTTCTTCCCAGAAAAAAGGATTGGAAAGGCATTTTCAGCCTGTATAAATACACGAACCAAAGGCAAACGACATCATTTATGATGCTGAACGACATAACGGTGATTACCGGCTTCCGCTGTTGCGGAAAGACCAAAAAAGGCAAAATCCTCCTGCAGGCACTGAACAACAATACGAAGGTGCGGCTGGTGGACATGAGTGACGCAATCAAGTACTACCTTGCACGTCCCGAAACTGACATTGGCCGACAATTGCAGCAATACCGCGCACTCATGGACGACGGCGGGGTCATTCCCGACGGCCGCCTGATTTACACCATGACGATGAAATACCTCGCCATGCTCGACCGCCAAGATGGTCGTCAGACCGAACATCTGATCCTGACTGGCGGCATGCGCACCGTAGAGGAGGCTCGCTGTTTGAATCAATGCGGAATTCGCGTGACCGTCATCCACATCATCGGCGACAAAGGCAACATGTATCTTGGCGTCAAACGCCGCCTCGAAGCTGGCGATCTGCGTCCCGACTCGATGTCAACGGAAAAACTCGAACGGGGATGGACTGACTACCAGCATCTCACCATTCCGGCACTCAAGCTGTGTCCGCGCTACCACGAGATCAGTTTTCGGCTCACCTTGCGCGATTCCATCGTGACCTGTATCGGAATCGTGCAACTGCCGGAAAACGTCAAGGCCAAGATGCTGCGTCGCATCAAGACCCGCGATCACAAGGCCTGCATCGCCATCGAGGAACTCGATAAATCTCCCAAACCTGTCGCGAAGGTTGCCCACGCCGCTCACTCAACCGTGCCGGCAGCCAGCACGCATCGTCTCGAGGTGTACGAAACCAGTCCGGTTCCGCCCCGCGAGTCATCAGGCCAGCACCGATTCGCACTGGCCACCTGACCTTCTCCAATCCGTGCGTGAGCCATAGGCTCAAACAACCCAACCGGTTCCCACTGGTTGGGCGTTTTATTTACCGAGATTTTGACAAATATGTTCAAATAATGTAAACTTTGGGCTCATTCCCTATTTATCTTTCCCCTATGGATATCCGAAACATCGCCATTATCGCGCACGTTGACCATGGCAAAACAACCCTCACCGATGCGATCATGGCCCAATGTGGCCACGGCGACGAAGGTTCAATGGACTCAAACGCACTCGAACAGGAGCGTGGTATTACCATTTACGCAAAAAATACCTCTATCACTTACAAAGGCACCAAAATTAACATTGTTGACACGCCAGGCCACGCTGATTTCGGTTCCGAAGTCGAACGCGTCCTTCGCTCCATCGACACTGTTCTCCTTGTCGTTGATGCGCAAGAAGGTCCGATGCCACAGACTCGTTTTGTATTGAAAAAGTCTCTTGAGCTTGGCATCAAGCCGATTCTCGTGCTCAACAAGATCGACAAGCCAGCCGCAAACCCAACGCGCGCCCATGATGAAGTACTGGGGCTATTTATGGAACTCGGTGCCAATAATGAGCAGCTCGACTTCCCTACCATTTACGCTATCGGACGTCAGGGCGTCGCAAAAAAGAAACTTGCTGATGAAGCGAAAGATCTGACGCCACTGTTGGACATGATTATCGAACATGTTCCACCAGCCAATGCCAAGAAAAATGCCGGCGACCCACTGACTGCCCAAGTGTTCAATCTTGGGTACGACAACTTCCTCGGACGTCTTGCTGTCTGCCGTATTTATAGTGGAACAATCAAGGATGGTCAGAATGTCTGGGTCAAAGATATCAACGGCAAAACATTTACCGGCAAGATCACCAAACTCTTCACCTTTGACGGAAAAAAGCGTATCGAGGTCAAGGAAGCAGAATCAGGAGATATTGTAACCGTTGCTGGTATGCCAGATATTTATATTGGAGAAACCATTGCTGACAATGAAGCAACCGCGGCTCTTCCTGCCATCAAAGTTGATGAACCAACCATTTCCTTGCAGTTTTTGGTGAACAATTCCCCATTCGCCGGCCGTGAAGGAACATTCGTAACAGGGCGCCAGATCCGTGAACGCCTTGAACGTGAACTTGAGACCAATGTCGGACTCAAGGTTGATTTTACTTCAAACGAATTCTTCACTGTCTACGGACGTGGTGAACTCCATATTGCCATTCTCGTTGAAAACATGCGCCGTGAAGGATTCGAGCTTCAAGTCTCACAGCCGAAGGTTATTTTTAAGGAAGAAGGCGGTGAAAAGCTCGAGCCGTTTGAAGAGCTCATCATTGACTGTCCGCAAGAATATTCAGGCACCATCATTGAAACTCTTGGTAAACGTAAAGGTATCATGAGTAACATGAGCACCCATAGCAACCAAGTGCGCTTGGTTTTCGAAATTCCTACACGTGGCCTTCTTGGTTATAAAAATGCATTTATTATCGACACTAAAGGTGAAGGTATTATGTCCTCACGCGTGATTGGATTCAAGCCATATGCAGGCGAGATCGAAAAGCGTGAGACCGGTTCGATGACCTCTATGGCCACCGGCAAATCACTTGGTTTTTCTCTCTGGAACCTCCAAGATCGTGGTCGCCTCTTCATTGGTCCCGCAGTTGAAGTATATGAGGGCATGGTCGTCGGTGATACGGCAAAAGGTGATGATATGGACGTAAATCCATGCAAAGGAAAGGCTATGAGCAATATGCGTTCATCAGGAAAGGATGAGGCCCTGATGTTGGTGCCCCCATTCGAACTTTCTATTGAGCGCGGCCTCGAGCTCATGCGTGAAGATGAATATCTCGAAATTACTCCGAAGAATGTCCGACTACGCAAGAAGTTCTTGACAGAGCTCGATCGTGCAAGGTCACGAAGAAGTGACCTGAAATAAAGACGACTACTTCCACCTCGTCTTGATGTATTCCTCGGTCTCACTCATGGAAAAAGGCTGGGTCGAGTTACCTACGCGTACGAAAAACTCCTCCTTCTTGTCGGAATTTTGAAGATAGGCTGGTTTGTGTGCCTCTCGTACCGAGACAATACATATATCCTGTCCGTCAATTTCTTCGAATCTAGTTTTGACGTATTTGGTGAACGGCAAGCCAATCTGAGTTTTAACCAGCATCGTCAAATGATTTTCAAAACCATCTCTATTTTTCTTGGTAAGCACTTTGTAGTCCCGCTCGAGACCGATAACCTTTCCTGCATCATCTACGCCAATAAAGATCATGCCGCCCTCAGAGTTAAGAAAGGCAACAATTGTTTTGAGGACCATTTTTTCAATTTCCTTGCTTATTTCACCCTTTCGAGTGTCATAGCGGAGTGTTTCCTTGAACTCTACATACTGATTCTCACCGCGTTCCAAGAGCGCTCTCGGTTCGGTCAGCAATGTCCTGCC
>JAHFMB010000102.1 GCA_023269245.1 Candidatus Tayloriibacteriota bacterium | reverse complement strand
TTATGCGAACTCGTACCAGATCCTCGTTGGAATTGCTCTTTGGCACCCTCCATCAAGTACACATTCTTGATGCCAGCCGCAATCATGGCATCCCAACACGGTTTGCAGCACCACCAATGACCCCAATGATAGAGATCAGCACCAGTAATGTCGCCGTACGTCTTTTGTGCAATCTTGATTGCGCGTGGCTCCGAATGAAGCTTGGAGGAAGCACACCCTGGACATATCCAATATTTTTGGCCGGTCGGAATCTTGAAGAATCGACGGACACAAAATACTTCGCGATGAAATTTCATCAACCTCTCACTTTTGAGAGCTGACTTATTGGAAGCAGCCCCAAGTATTTTTCCATCCTTCACAATCACTGCCCCAGTCGGATGTTGACGATCCGTGGACTCAGCAAGAGTCACACGCTTGGTCTCCGCCATAAATGGATCAGTGATCGGTACGTAGATGAATGATCTTCCTTCGGGAAGATACGGGTAATCAGTTTGCATTTGGATACGTTAATTGGTTATGCGCAAGGTTGTTCAATCCTTATCTGATTATATATAATTAACAGGCAATGACAAAGTTTGACGAGATATATCAAAAGATGGTGCGAGATATTATGACCACCGGCATCCACGAATTCAGTGAGCGTACTGGATATGATACAAAAGCCATCCCTGGAATGCATTTTACGACTGACATTGAAAAAGACGGCTTCCCTATTCTGACCCTTCGCAAGATTCCAATAAAAATGTTCGTAGCCGAGCAGGTTTGGTTCATATCGGGCGCACGCAAACCTGAGATTTTTTTGCGCGACTACACAAAGATTTGGGACCTGTTCACCAACCCTGGTGATGTCGTCACTGTGGCCTATGGCTATCGCTGGCGCAAACATTTTGGGCGTGATCAGCTCGCACTTCTCATTGATTTGCTTCAGAAAGAACCAAGCTCTCGACAAGGGGTCATTGTGACGTGGGATCCAGCCCAAGATGGCCTTTCTTTGGCTAAGAAAAAGAATGTCCCCTGCCCATACACATTCACGGTAAATATTATCGGCGGACGACTCCATCTTCATAATATTATCCGATCAAATGACGTCATACTCGGCACACCAGCAGACGTTGCTGGGTTTGCTTTACTACAATGCATTCTTGCCCAGAAACTTGGCGTCAAACCTGGTATCTACTCTCACTCGATTTCCAATGCACATATTTATAGCAACCATTACCCCGGTGCAGAGGAAATAATGAGACGTAGTCATGAACACGCACCTATCCGCCTCGAGCTTCCCGACAACGCCTTTGAGAAAGCCGAGAAGATGGACAAGGAGTTTGCCGACCAAGTAGTAGAAAATCTCACAAAGCAGTATAATCCTATGGATGCCATCACTGGCCTCAAAATCGCCCTGTAATTATTTTTCCATCTTTCCTTATTTCCCTCTTTCCTTCTAACTTCCATGTCCATCATCACCAAAAAAGATATCCTCGCTCGCGTCGCTGACGGTTCACTTGCGTTCAAACCAAACCTTGATCGTTTTCAGCTCCAAGAACACTCGGTAGACCTACGCCTCGGCTTTACCTTCATGATTCCCAAGATGTGGCACATGACCGCCAAGGGTCGCGAGTCTCTCGACATTACCCACTTCGACAAGCGCAACCATGAATATTTCGAGGTGGTTGAGCTTGAGCAAGGCCAGTATTTTGAACTCTTGCCTCAGGAGTACATCCTCGTTTCAACACTCGAAGGCATCAAGATGCCTGTTGACCTTATGGGCGTGCTCTATCCACGTTCATCGACCAATCGTAAAGGATTATCGCTTGATCTGACCGGTATTATAGACGCAGGGTATGAAGGCCAGCTCATTCTCCCTATTCGTAACAACACTCGCTCACAGGCTATTCGCCTCTATCCTGGGGAGCGCCTCTGCCAGGTTGTTTTTGAGGAACTCAAGTCCGAAGTAACGCCGCGTCCAAGCAAATATCATCAGAAAGATATCATCGAAGGTGTCCTTATGGAAAAGAAGGAAGAGGTTGATTTGCTTGCCAAAGGAGATATCAAGGCACTGAAGGAACAATTCAAGGTATAAGGGAGAGAAGTAATTAGTAATCTCTAATCTCCTACTCCATGATTCGCGCATACATCATAGCCGCAGTTACTGCCGATGGCTTCATCGCCCGAGACGAGAAGCATTCGGCATTTTGGACAAGCAAAGATGACAAGAAGCGTTTTGTCGAACTCACCAAGCGCGCCGGTGTTGTCGTCATGGGTTCCACAACATATGCCACACTTCCCCGCCCACTCAAAGAGCGGGTGAACATTGTCTACACGCGGGATAAAAAATTTGAAGGCGCTGAGACGACGCAGAAAACACCGGCTGATTTGCTTGCCGAACTCGAATCCCGCGGCTTCAAAGAAGTTGCTATTTGCGGCGGCTCCAAGATTTACACCATGTTCATGAAAGCCAATGTTGTCGACCGTGTATTTCTGACCATCGAACCACTCGTGTTTGGCAAAGGGATCAGTCTATTCAATGAGGAATTAACGCATAAACTCATATTGGTGAGTGCATCTCAGGGGGAAAATGGCGCCCTCCTGCTCGAGTACAAAGTTGATCATGTTGGGTCGCCACGGACGGCATAGTACGCCCGACAACAAACCCACAAATAAAAAACCGGCCGGAGACCGGCGCGGCTGGAATCGAACAGGGATTTCATGCAACTGCATGGCGGATCTGATCCGACGTGACGACTGGCACCGTCACAAAGCGTGCAAGCATGCCACCAGGGGTCAGAGAGGAACGAACCCATGATGAGATGTCAGTGGTCGAATCGTACGGGAACGCCCGCTGATCAACTCCCTCTCCAGGCAACTGGATGTGACCGTTGATTGCCACGGCAATAGGTGTTGGGACATGGGTACCCCGGGGATAAAAGTACCACACTTTTCCCCTACTGCACTGGTACGCGATTGCAACCGTTGTGCCCGAAGTCGTCTTGTCCGTCACAGCAATGATGAGATCGAAGCTGCTGATAACAGACACCACTTCAATGCCTGAGATGTCTTCAAGTAGCTGCCGTAGGTCGGCACGCCGACGTGGAAACTGATCCTCGTGACCAACAATGGTATGATCCATCAAATAAATTTTCATAATTCAAACCACACCATACCACTCACACGCGACTCATGCAACATGGTCATATACCCAACGAAAAAACGAGCTCTCGCCCGCTTTTGTGTTCTGTGTTTCGAAATTTGTTTTATTTAACATCCACACCCATCTGACGAGCTGTGCCAGCAATAATCTTTGCGGCAGCATCGACATCATTTGCGTTGAGG
>JAHFMB010000019.1:7320-12512 GCA_023269245.1 Candidatus Tayloriibacteriota bacterium | reverse complement strand
GATCGTGGCTGAGTGTTTTGTCTGCTTTAGAGCTCAGCCATTAAACTTCAAAGCTTTCTACCGCCGTAGATTCGTCCGATGCATATCAGTTGCACGCGAGTTCGATTCTCGCCATCTCCACACCCTGTGAATTTGAAGCAGTAAAATGCTCAAAAACTCTTAGTGGCAAAGACAGAATGGCGGTTTCAAAGCCGCTATTTCTGTTATATGTCAAAGATTGCTCGAAAACAACTAGGTCTGACGTAACACGCGCACTGTTTGCATTAACACTATGTGCCTACCACACGCCCCTGTACAACCAAAATTCACGCAGTTTTGACGCTTTGGTGCCCAATTTCACAGCCGATTAGTGCCTCGTAGGACTCGAAAATGAACGATTCAAAGCGGTTCCAACTTTTGTGCAGGGTGTCCACCGAAAACCAAAAACCGCTTTGTGCGGTTTTTGTGTTTGAGGAGAGATGAGCAAGGTGCCTGCGCACCTTGCGTGCGAGAATCGAAAAGGTTGAGCATGTCGCACGACTCCGAGCTTGCGAGGAGGAGTACGACGCGAAACCTGTACTGAAGCTGTAAGCTTCGATTCTCGCCGTCTCCACTATTGACAAAAACACTATTTTGCGATAGTGTTTTTTCGAACCAAGCTGCATTGATAAGCAGTGTAACCACATAATACTTATGATCAGTCCTTACAAAGCCAAATTAACTGGATTCGTGGGCATGGAAAACATGATTACGATCCAACGCGCGGATGCTCCCGATGTTGTCGGCCAGATCAAAAACGTTGATGATTTCGGCGTTACGATCCTTCAGGCCTACTCAGACAAACAGGACGATGGGCGGCTCAAGCTGTTCATTGCCTTCGAGGATATTCGGGGCGTCGGTGAAATAGTAAGTGAACCGGTGTAGCCATTGATCACACGCAGAAAGCAAATTATGAAACTAATGATTACCCATGACACCTTCGCGGTTGATGTGGTTCCTGACTTCATCTCGATTGGCGCCAAGAATAATGGCCAGCACTGGCAGCTCAACGGCCATATCCTTGCCGACGTAACGGTAGGGGGAACGGGTGAGCCGACCACGTTCAAGCTGTTCCATTGGCAGACCGATCCAGGGTGCGGGCATGTTGACGTCATTATCAACTTTGGCAAGGACTGCACGGTGCCATCGTTCCACATTTACTCCGGTCAACGCTTCGTTCCTATTGAGCGTGAAGGTCGCCAAGACCAGGTATGGCCGACAGGTGGCTGGTCATTGATTCAGACCGTGCTTGCCATCGAAAGTTTTCTCAAAGAGACCGTCGGCCTCAAGCCGGTCCTCCGCGGAAGCATCTTTGGGATGTTGGAAAATGGCTCGATGCAGTTTACCTGAACTGTTCCTCACGTAGCCCCTTTGTGTCGAACCCCCCCGTCATGCCAGCGGGGGCTTTTTTATATACTCTTTACAATTTTAAATATACGTGGTAGTTTTGCTTTGAACTAGACATTCATATTTCCTGTTGAAATGTGAGACGCAACCCCATGTAGAGGAGCCAATGAAACCAAACGAGTTACCCTCCATCGAGAAATATCTGAGCCAAGCCAAACAACAGCGACTTCGCTACGTTCGTGTTTCAATCCGTGAAGGAAACATCGTTCGTCAATGCGGAAGAACGACGGTTTGCTCGCCGGCGGGAAAGAAACTGATGGCGTACCAAGTCGTTCTTGGTCCATTCTGCGTAACGCCGGTCCACAGCTACTCGCGTGAAGTTGTGTACGTACCGCTCCATGGCTTTGCCGACATCATTGTGTGGATGGGAAAGTCGGAACCACGTCGATACAAGATCGCCATGGGTGATGGATGTGTGATTGTGCCGGCAGGCTGTCTGCATGTCGTCGAAACATTTGCGACGCCCACAAATCGTATCCACGCGATTACTACATCAAAGAAGGTTTCGCCGCCTGTGTGGGAATCTGCAACGGCCCGGTTGTGTCGCGGGAAAGGTGACGGTCACTGGCCGAGCGTTCGCTGAATTGCCGCTATGAATAGCATCGTACCTTTCGCCTCCTCACGGGGGCATTTTTTATTCTCCACAATGTCTTCCACAACGGAGCATAGGTCTAGCACCAGTACCATGATAAAATCTAACCATAATGAAGTCAGGCGATTTCGGTGTACTTATACGACAGAGTGTTTCGGTGTTATGCATTATGCTCGCGCTTTTCGTACTCATTGAACCTGCCGTGAGTAGCGGGGCGACCACTGCCTCGAGCCAGTTTATTATTTCTCAAACCATCAATAGTGAGTTGGCATTTTCAACCCCAGCATCCGATGTGACTCTCTCCCCATCGCTCGGAGGATTGACCGGAGGTACCTCGAATGGTGGTACGCAATTTATCATTACCGCAGGAAGCTCATCTGGGTACAGTATCACGCTGACGGCCAGTTCTTCGCTCGGCATGATCGGCAATGCGAGTTCCACGAACTATATTCCTGCGTATGCGACATCATCATCGTTTGTCGCCGATTATGTATTCAATGTGCCCACCAACAAAGCGTATTTTGGGTACACTGTCGAGGCTTCGACGACGGCCGACCTGACGCAGTTATTCAAAGATGACGGTGTCAGCACCTGCGGCACCGGATCAAATGATGGCACAGACGCGTGCTGGGTTGGCGCGACATCTACGCCGCTGCTCATTATCAACAGAAGCGGCCCTACCGCTGCGAGCGGCGCGACAACGACGCTCAAATTTCGTGTCAAGATCATGCCGAACCCGGTTCCTGTCATTCCCGACGATACCTATGTCGCCACTACCACATTAACTGCCACGAGCAACTAATCTGTTTGTTCACTCAGCACCTTTGAACCATGGATCTCCATCTCATCATTCATAATGTCGCCTCGTTGTTTTCGGCCGTGATCATTCTAGGTATGGCGATGTTCACCTATTTGAATGACCGCCACAGCATTGCCAATACAACATTCGCATTAATGCTTGTGGGCGCAGTGATATTTTCTATATCGCACGCCATTGGGGTGAACATCAGTGACCCAATTGTTTCGCGGAATATACTGATGTTTAACCTCTGTATGTTTCTGACGGGAGCTTTTTTGCTTCATTCCATCTTGGCGATGCTCGGAAAGGCTACCGAGCGAAAGGGTCTTATTGTATTCGTGTATATTGCCGCTGGCGCCCTCACTATTTTTTTCGTCATTTTTCCGGATTTGTTCCTGCTCGCATCAGCGCCGAAGATGTATTTTCCAAATTACTATGTTCCCGGCATCCTCAATTGGACCCGCCTCGTATTTCTAGACGTCGTCATATTCCCGTACATTTTGTACATGCTTCTTCATGAACATAACAGTGCTTCCAGTATTGTGCTGAGAAATCGTTACGCGTATTTTATCGTAGCGTTGGTATGCGGTTTCTGTATTGTATACATTCCCAATTTTCTTGTGGGAGATATACAGGTTGACCCGCTTATCGGTATGTTCTTTGCGGTTATCTGCATGGTTCCGTTTGCATATGGGGCCATCAAGTACGAACTGTTCAACATACGAGTCATCGCCAAACAGGCCTTCATATATTCCATAAGCGTGGCGTTCGTGGGTGGGGGGTTGACATTATTGACCTATGCGGGTATCTGGGCGCGGGATGCGTATCCGAATTTTCCAACGTGGACGATCGCATTGGCGTCGGCTGTCGCGGCGGTGAGTGCGAGCTTTGTCGTGTGGAGACAATTGCGCGAGAGCGACGTACTTAAATATGATTTTATTACGACGGTGACGCATAAATTTCGTACTCCGTTGACGCAGATCAAATGGGCCACCGAAGCGCTCACAAGTACCGCTTTATCGCCTGAAGGACAGGCGCAGGTGAAGTGCATTGAGACCGCAAACACCAAACTGGTGGAACTTATTGATGTGCTTACTGTTGCGTCAGAGTCGGAGGATGTCTCCCGGGAATACACGATGACCACGACCAATATATCAAAAATGGTTCTAGAGGTTGTCTCCAATACAGTGCATCGTGCAGCACTGAAAGGTGTCGTGCTCACAAGCCATATTACGCCGGGTATGTATGTGCCGTGCGATGGGCAAAAAATACGTTTTGTGCTGCAAACATTGATTGATAATGCGATTATGTATACTCCCTCACAAGGAACAATCGCTGTGTCGCTCGGATACGATGGGCAAGACGCTCGCTTCTCGGTACAAGATAGTGGTATTGGCATGGAGGCAAATGAGGTTGCCCGTGTGTTCAATAAGTTTTACCGCAGTGAGGCGGCCCAAGGAGCCGATACTGAAGGCATGGGCATAGCACTTTTTGTCTCGAGGGAGGTTATTGTCCATCATGGTGGAAAAATTTTTGCCGCATCTAAAGGATTGGGGAAGGGGAGCACGTTCACATTCATCTTGAGGCACGCACAACACTCGAGATATGAGGGATGATTTGCGATATACTATATACATATGCACATCGAACTTATAGTTAACAATATCGCTTTTGCCGCTACATTTTTAATTTGTCTGGCCATGGGCGTACTTGTATATGTACGTCGTCCGAAAGAAAATGCTTCGGTAAACGTCGTGCTGGCGATTAATGTCGTCTTTTTCTGTATTTGGCAATTGTCATATGTTATCGGGGTCAATCTGGTCGATCCGCTCTGGTCGCGTTTCGCATTCATGTTCAATCTGGCTGCACTGGTGACCCTTATCATCAATACACACCTTGTGCTTTTGGTGACCGGGCGGTTTGCACAACAGAAGCGGATTATGATGTTCCTCTATGCCATCGCGGCCGGCTTCATCATATTTTTTGCTTTTAATCCGGATTTGTTTCTGCTACCATCGCGACCGCAACTGTACCTTCCCAATTTTTTTGTTCCCGGTGCGTTTTATGGAGTCCAAGACACATTCTTTACCATCGTTCTTTTATATTTAATGGTCAATATGTTCTTGGCATACCGGTCGGCTGACGTACAAGCACGCAATCGGCTCAAATATTTTATTGGTGGTTTGGTCTATGCATATGCCACAGGACTGACTTCAGAGTTTTTGCTTTACGGCATTTCTATTGACCCGATTTTTGCATCGTTGTCCGGCTTGTATACGATCCCTATCGCCTACGCAATATTGAAGTATGACCTTATCGACATCACCATTATTGCGCGGCGCGCCCTCATATACGCCCTCGGCACTGCAGGTATCA
>JAHFMB010000019.1:0-7310 GCA_023269245.1 Candidatus Tayloriibacteriota bacterium | reverse complement strand
CATCCTATTTATCGGATACGCAAATGACTATATCGCGCTGCTTATTCCCGGGTTTCCTCAATGGTTGTTGCCGCTCGCTTCCGGCATCCTCGGTGTGTCTGTGGGCGTCTTTATCTGGAAGAAAATTCAGGAGGCGGATTATCTCAAATTCCAATTTGTCGATGTGGTGACACACAAATTCCGCACGCCGCTTACGCATATAAAATGGTCTGCCGAATTGCTTCGTTCGGAAACCGATCCGCAGGAACGGGTACGGGCGATCTCGACTATTGAGGATGCCAATGTCAGGTTGTTTGAAATGACCAACAGCTTGGTTGGCTTGTCGCGTTCGGATGAAAGCGAGTACCAGTATGTTTACAAGGCGGAAAACATTGTCGACATGCTCAATGAGACATTGGCGGCCGTGGAAAGCCAAGTCCGTACAAAAAAGATTCGCCTCAATCTTCATGTTGCAGAGAATCTGCCGCATGTGTTCGTCGACCGCAAACGTGTCCAGTTCGTGATGCAAATGATCATTGAAAATGCGGTTATCTATTCACGTCAGGGAAGCCGCGTCGACATCACAATTGAACAGCGCAAGGCGTTTGTCTATCTTTCAGTGCGCGACACCGGCATTGGTATCGCGCCGGCAGACATGGAACATCTTTTTTCCCGGTTTTTCCGCGGGTCAAATGCGTCGGAGACTCACACCGAGGGCCTAGGAATCGGGTTATTCGTGTCGCGCGATATCATGAAGAGGCATGGTGGCGACCTGTGGGCGGAGTCAGCGGGTATCGGTAAGGGGTCGACATTCCTCATGAAGATTCCCTTGGAAAAATAGGGCAGGATTGACTCTTTCACAAAGATACGACATATTGTAGTTGGAATTAGTTGTGCCAAACCAATGAATGAGTCATTGCGGAAGCGCGACAGGAGAGAGTGCATGCCATTACATAAATTACCTGCACGGTCAGGGCACCTCGCTGATCGGTTGGAGCAATCTTCGACGGTCACTGCTACGGATAACATTTTCAACTACCCGGAGCGTGCACTTGATGAGAGTGCCAGCTGTTGCAAGCGTTGTGGAACAAAGCAGTTGCGGAGTTACTTTGTCACCGGCCCGATGCCGCTCATGGAATGCGTTAACCACCCAGAGAAGTCGCCGAGGCGTTCACATTTACCGATATGGAAGAAGCTTCGCCTCGCCTGGCTCGTGTCTCCGCCGAATCCGCCTGATCCCAACAAGTGGTATCTCGTCAGGGTGCGGGGAACTTGTCCGCATTGTGCGGAGTCACATACTGACAAGTATTATCGGCGGCAATTTGGCCGGTTCAATCGCTTCATGTTGAAGCTCCGTTCTTTCTTTCTGAAATCCTTTGATGTGGTGACGTTGAATCCCCACTGAGCAAATCATTCCCTGCGGTGCACCGCGCCAAACAGCGCGGATTTTTTATATATCGTCTGCCCTCGGATTTGTACATGCAAGCATTTACAAATCCTCACTTGTCGTTATAATCAGTTCTATGTCAACAAATCCTTCGCATCCACAATCTGACCCCAAGTCCAGTCGCGGCATGATGCCGCCACGCATGAATTTTATCAATGTTATACTTATCATTGTATTGGTATTTTTGTTGATTGCCGGCGTGTATTCCCAATTCGGTGGCGCGACAGTCGATTCTTCATCGGTTTCGCTGTCAACTCTGGCGGGAGACGTTGAAAAGGGCTTGGTTTCATCGTTGTCCATCAGTGGCGATCGCATAACTGCCCATTACGCGGACAAGTCTGTTAGGACAACACAAAAAGAAACAGATGCTTCACTTACAGAAAGTTTCTCTCGATTTGGTGTATCTCAGAAACAATTGGCTTCGACCACCATTATGGTCAATGACCCAAGCGGCTTTGGTTATTGGTTGGGACAACTTGCGCCATTTTTGGCACCACTTTTATTCCTCATTTTCTTTATCTGGCTTCTTTCGCGACAAGTGAAAGGCGCCGGTGTCCAAGCCCTTTCTTTTGGGCAGTCAAAGGCTCGCATCACGTTACCTGATGATAAAAAGCAGAAGGTAACATTCAAAGATATTGCTGGCGCAAAAGAGGCCAAGCAGGAACTCTCCGAGATTGTCGACTTCCTCAAAAATCCAAAAAAGTTTATCGAGATCGGCGCTGAGATTCCGAAGGGCGTGCTTCTCATGGGCGCACCAGGAACTGGTAAGACCTTGCTTGCACGTGCGGTAGCAGGGGAGGCGAATGTGGCGTTCTTTGCTATCTCCGGTTCAGAATTTGTGGAAATGTTCGTCGGTGTTGGCGCGTCTCGTGTGCGTGATCTCTTCAAGATGGCAAAAGAAACGGCGCCGGCTATCGTCTTTGTCGATGAAATTGATGCCGTTGGTCGTGCGCGTGGTTCCGGTATGGGCGGAGGCAATGACGAACGCGAACAGACGCTGAACCAAATTCTCGTTGAAATGGATGGTTTTGAGCCAAATGAGAAGGTTATTGTCATGGCTGCCACAAATAGGCCCGATGTTCTCGATCCGGCACTTCTGCGCCCAGGTCGTTTTGATCGCCGTGTGGTCATTGATTTACCAGATCGTGGTGACCGTGAAGAAATCCTCAAGATCCATTCTGCCAAGAAACAGCTGGCTGAAGATGTGAATATTTCCATTGTTGCTGAACGTACGCCGGGCTTTTCCGGTGCAGATTTAGCTTCACTCATGAATGAGGCCGCTATTCTCGCAGCTCGTGAAGATCGTACCAAGATTGGTCAGTTCGACCTCATTCGTTCTATTGAAAAAGTTATGCTCGGCCCCGAGCGCCGCAGTCACATCCTTTCTGCACAGGAAAAGGAAATTACGGCGTATCATGAGGCGGGCCATGCGATCGTTGCGTCGGTTCTCCCGCACGCCGATCCGGTGCACAAGATTTCAATTATTTCCCGCGGACGTGCGGCAGGGTATACGCTCAAGTTGCCGCTTGAAGATCGCAAACTCCAGTCGCGTAAGGAATTCCTCGATGACATCGCTGTTTCGCTCGGTGGCTATGTAGCTGAACGTATGATCTATGACGATTTCACCACTGGTGCTTCGAATGATCTCCAGGTTTCAACGGCATTGGCGCGTGCCATGGTGACGCAATATGGCATGTCAGAAAAGATTGGCCCGGTTGCTCTCGAGAGCCCATCAGGAAAGGTATTGTTTGGCCAAGGTGTCGGTGATCGCGAATATTCAGAAAAAGTTGCCGCAGAAATTGATGCGGAGGTTGCTCGTATTATGACCGAGGCACGTACACTGGCTGAAAAAACTCTCAAAACTCACGAAAAAATATTTGAAATTGTGGCGCAGCGCCTTGTTGAAAAGGAAACTATTGAACGCGATGAGTATGAGTCGCTGATCACGGCGCAGGGGATAGTGTTGAAGAAGAAACAGGAAAAGGTGTAGTTCAATTTGGTCCGCCCTCTTGGATTCGAACCAAGGACCCCAGAGGTATATTTCATATGGACTCTGTGCTCGTACCTTTAAAACTACGTCCGCCCTCTTGGATTCGAACCAAGGACCCCAGAGGTATAAGCTCTGTGCTCTAACCAACTGAGCTAAGGGCGGACCTAGTTTTCAAGGATACTCGCTTGAGCCCATAAGCTCTGTGCTCTAACCAACTGAGCTAAGGGCGGGATACAGGAATACTAACTAGAAAACTGAAAACAGTACAGCCCCGTTTTTTTGCTGTGCTAGAATATCCGGTATGAGACGCGGATTTACTCTTATTGAGATGCTGGTCGTCGTATCGATCATAAGCATGCTTTCGAGTATTGTCATTGCATCTGTCGCACCGATACGCGCACTGGCACGGGATCGCGCGCGCCAGCAACAGATTAATCAGATTGATACAGCCGTCCAGCTATATCAATCAAAATACGGCCACGTACCTCTGCTTCAATCAGGATGCGCGGTGCAGCAGCAGTCGGTGACTGATCTCAATGTGGTATCTGGCTGCGTGGCCATCTCGACACAAGGGGTAAGTGCGAGTACGCTTACCGCGTGGCAGAAGTTTCAAAGTGATATAGCCGAGTTTATCCCAACACTTCCAAGTGATCCGTGTCCTTTGTGCTTGTCTCCTTCCGGGAACTCACTCGGGTATGTATATGTTGCCCCTTTGGCAATGCAATATTATTGCCAGACAAATTCATGCTCCGCCTCAAATAGCATGTATCAGCTTTACGCCCCTCTAGAAAGCTCTTCGAGCTTCTCTGGCTCCTCAAATTCGCAGTCTACTGGATTTACCTCACCCCCTTCGAGTGGGAATGGGCCGATACCGGTCATTTATGACCTCAACAACAGCTTAATTAGTGGTGACCAACAAACGGGGATGTATAAAGTAACTCCGGGCGGGAACATATCAATCGAAGGATATTATCTGACGGGGCCATTGGAAGTTGTACTTCGTAACGTATTTAGCTTCTATGAAATAAGAATCCCGTCGGACGGGGCTTCTGGTACCGTTGGCGGCAATTTTGATGTGGCAGCCCCTTTGGATGAAAGCCAGTACATTATGACAGTAGTCAACGCAAATGGGACGAGTAATGGTATGAACATCATTATTTTGACGGAGTAGGCATGGAGTTGTGTCACTCAAAATGGGACTCGCTGGTATGTTTTTCCACAGCTTTCTTCAGCAGCGGATATTCACCCAACGACATATCTTTAGTAATAAGCCTAACCGCCTCAGTTCGCGCAGCCTCAACCATCTTCAAATTCTTCAGAGCTTCCATGGCCACATCGGAGACACCCCACTGGCGCATGCCAGAAAGTTCTCCAGCACCACGCTGAGCAAGGTCGAGTTCGGCAAGTTCAAAGCCATTTTTTGCATGCTGGAGCGCTTTGAGGCGTTCGATTGATTTTGCAGAATTGGTTTCAGTAAAGGCATAACAGTATGCCTGATACGAACTGCGTATGACTCGTCCTCGTAATTGGTGAAGTTGTGCCAGGCCGAATCGTTCAGCACCCTCAATAATAATAACTGTTGCGTTGGGCACATTTACCCCAACTTCCACGACCGATGTTGCACAGAGGATCTGGATTTTGCCTGCCTTGAATTCAGCCATCACTGCATCTTTTTCATCTGGTTTCATTTTGCTATGCAACACATCAATTTCGTATTCAGGAAATACGTAATGTTTGAGTCGCTTTGCTTCTTCTTTGACGGACTTTGCAATGACAGCCGCTTCCTTATCGGGATCAGGTTCATTGATTCTCGGACAAATGACGTAGAGTTGGCGACCAGCTTCCAATTCCTGGCGAATTTTTTTGTAGGTTTCATCACGTTTGTCAGGCTGCACAAGTTCGGTAATGATCGGTTTACGACCGGCAGGTGATTGGTCAATCAGTGTGAGGTCAAGGTCACCATACAGAGTGAGCGCGAGAGTTCGAGGAATTGGTGTTGCGGTCATTGAAAGTAAATGCGGGGCGATGGTATCTTTTCTGACCAATCTGCGGCGTTGAGCTATGCCGAAACGGTGCTGTTCATCAATGATAACGTATGCAAGATTTTTGAACTTCACTGATTTCTGAATAAGGGCATGCGTGCCGATGAGGACGGAAATTGATCCATCTTCGACCCACTTCAGGAGTTGTGCACGAGAAATGTCAGTCCAACCCTTTGGGTCTACTTTTGAAGGAAATTTGTAGCACCCAGAGCCGGTGATGAGGCCAATCTGTATGGGCATATAGGAGAAATATGTTACAAATGATTCGAATTGCTGGGTGGCGAGGATTTCGGTGGGGCACATGTACGCGACTTGGAGCGGTCCGCGGCGCAGAGCATTATCGATTACCTCAGCCCCTTCAGGAATACGACTCTCGCCGACGCGCGTCAGGGCGTGCTCGCCCTGCGCTATACTCGCGCCGTCGCGCTCCGTAATGTCGGCTCGAGCCGATTCCTTTCGGGTCTTCGGTTTCGTAATGTCGGCAATGGCCAGTTCCTTTCGGGACTTTGGCCGCGACGTCATTACTGCGTAGGCTGTTGCGGCGGCGACCGCGGTCTTGCCCGATCCGACATCACCTTCGAGGAGGCGAGACATGGCTTGGCCACGCTTCATGTCAGCGAGAATGGTTTCGACGGCATGGTTTTGAGCGTCAGTGGCAACGAAGGGGAAGCGGCGGACGAATTCTTGGACATAAGCGAGGTCGGTTTCTATAGTAAATGACGGGTGCTTTTCATATTCACGGCGTGCGCGCTGGCGGCCGAGTTGGATCACAAATATTTCTTGGAATGAAAAACGTTTGCGTGCAGAGAGGGCGTCATCGTGAGTGAGTGGGTTGTGTATCCAAATGAGTGCCGTTTTAATGCTTGGTAAATGGTATTTTTCTAACATGTCATCGGGAAGCGGATCTGCAATGGTATCGAGGATGCCGGATTTAAATATTTTTTGAAGAGAGTGGTAGATCCAGAGGGAGGTAATGCCGCGGGATTCAGGGTAGACGGGGTAGAGCGAATGAGCTTCGGCGCCGCTGCCGAATAGTGAATCGCCGACGCCAGTTGGTAATTTATCTACAACTTCTAGTTTGGGGTTTGAGAAATAGAGTTTTCCGGGGACTTCGTGCGAAGAAACCTGTACCGGAACACGCTCCTCGCCGACGCGCGTCAGGGCGTGCTCGCCCTGCGCTATACTCGCGCCGTCGCGCTCCGTAATGTCGGCTTGGACCGGTTCCTTTACAGGTTTCTTCGCACGACGCTCGCTGACTTTACCTTCGATACGAACGAGGGCACCTTCAGGGGTCATTTTTGCGATGTAGGGCTGATTGAACCAAACGCATTGGATGCGGCCTGATTCATCTTCGACGGTGGCGGTGGCCATGGTGATGCGACTGTGGAAACCCTTGCTTGCTTTGAGGCCGGTGATTTTGCCATAGATGACGGCAGTGTCACCCTTGGCAAGAGAATCTATTGATCGTGCCTCGGCAGTGTTGCCATAGCGCGCGGGGAAGTGGTAGAGCAGGTCTTCAATAGTATGAATACCAAGCTTCCTCAGAGCATCTTTTTGGATGGGAGTGATGCGGAAGTGTTCGGAAACGGGGATGTCGAGGGAGAGGGGCATGGGGTAAGTATATAAGGAAAAAAGCAAAGAAGGAAAGAAGGAAATACAGTCAAGCTTCTATTATTGAACAATAAAATATAATTTGTTTCGCCAAAATAAAAATCCCTCATTGTTTAGATCAATAAGATTATTTATTATCTGCGTAGGCGGCACTTTCTCTTTCACAAAATAGTTCAGGATTTCCTTTTTTGTTCTTGCTTTTTCCATCACCAATTTCAATATTCTTGAGCGTAATTCTCGG
>JAHFMB010000018.1:11461-12786 GCA_023269245.1 Candidatus Tayloriibacteriota bacterium | reverse complement strand
CTCTACGAACGTAAGGTTCGCAAGTTGCAGCCACTTATGCCGCTGGATATGATGAGCATTAATTTTGTGGTCTTTTTTGAGAAAGAAATCTATGAGACCACATCTTTGACTCGGGAAAAGGTATTGGATATTGCTCGACGAGCAGCGCGCACATACGTTGATCGCTCCGAGGACACCGTTTCCATTCTCAACGTGCCCCATATTTATTCATGGGAAAGTTCTGCCTATTATCATGGCTATGGTTTGGCCGAGTTGGGTGTATCACAATGGCGTGAATATTTTTTTAAGAAATATGGATACATTGTGGACAACCCGAATGTTGGCAAGGAAATGACCAAGATGTGGACATACGCCTCTTCATATCCCGCAAAGAAGCTTGTAGCAATGGCAACGGGCAAAAAATTGAGCCCTAATGCATTTATCCGTGAGGCTACTCGTCCCGTTGACGAAATACTCTCCACTGCGCGAGCACGCGTCGAACGTTTGAGTGCAGTCAAACCGCATACGGGAAAAATAGATTTGGATGGACACATCAATATGGTGCATGGCAAGAAGAAAATTGCTGATAATAAGGCTAGTTTTGAAGATATGGACAGGAAATACCGAGCCTGGATCAAGAAGATGAGCTAGTGTTGTCCGTGTGGTGTATAATAGATACATCTATGAAACCCGAAGAGTTTGCTCATTATGTCGATAGTCAGCTCAAAGAAGGGATTCCGCGGGATTCTCTCATATCCAACTTGCGTGCCGGAGGTTGGACGCAGCAGCAGATTGATGAAGCGTTTGCCATCCACGACAAACGGGTGCGCCGAGAACTATTGCCGACGCATACGCATATGTATACGGTCGGTGAGGTAATTCTTTGCATTGTTTTATTTATTGTGGTTCTCCTGACGATTTTGTTTTATATCGGTGGAGAGTAATCTTACTATTTCGTCCAATCCGTGATACTATCGGTGCCATGCAATCATCAGAAATACGTTCACGATTTCTTTCTTTTTTTGAAAAGCGCGGCCACGTCGTGATTCCTTCAGCGTCGCTGGTGACACCTGATGAGAAAGGTGTAACTAATTCAACACTTTTTAACACCGCGGGTATGCAGCCACTGGTTCCGTATTTACTCGGAAAGCCACATCCGCGCGGCACGCGTCTTGTTGATGTTCAAAAATGCATCCGCACTGTTGATATTGATGATATTGGGGACAAGACCCACGCGACTTTTTTTGAAATGCTGGGCAACTGGTCGTTCGGCGATTATTTCAAAAAAGAAGCCATCAATTGGAGTTATGAATTTTTGACTGATGAAAAAGAAGGGCTTGGTCTAG
>JAHFMB010000018.1:0-11451 GCA_023269245.1 Candidatus Tayloriibacteriota bacterium | reverse complement strand
TTCGCTGGTGACGCCAATGCACCCAAGGATGACGAGGCCGCTTCGATATGGCGCGATGTATTCACGAAAAATAAGATTGATGTGGGTGAAGATACCGAAAAAGGGGGGAAAGGCAGGATTTTCTATTTGCCTGCGGATAAGAACTGGTGGGAAGCCGGTGAAAATGGACCTTGCGGGCCTGATACGGAGATGTACTATGATGTATCGAATACTCACGGGGGCAAGCTGCTCACTCATGCCGAGTTTGTGAAAGCTGATGATGTGCGGACTATAGTGGAAGTTTGGAATGATGTATTCATGCAGTATGAAAAAAAAGACGGCACAATTATCGGCCCACTACCGAAGCCGTCAGTGGACACCGGTGCCGGATTGGAGCGGCTTGCGATGACTCTGCAAGGGGTGGATAACATTTATGATACAGATCTATTGAAGCCGGTGATGGGTGTGATTAATACGAGTGCCTCTATTGATATAATCCGCGCGAAAAGAATTATCGCAGATCACATCAGGGCTTCCATATTTCTTGCTGCCGACGGTGTGTCACCATCAAACACAGATAGAGGCTACGTCCTGAGAAAACTTATCCGGCGCGCTGCTCGGTATGCAAAAGAAATTGGCATATCTAAACTGTCAATTCTCATTGATCCAATTGTAGAAACGTACGAAGGTTTGTATGGCCTTCAACATGCTAAGGAATCTATTACTCAAATACTGATTGACGAAGTTATTAAGTTCGAAACTGCCGTATCAGAAGGGTTGAAAAAAATAGAAAAAATTCTTGAGAAAAAAGTTCCCGTTGATTCAGGTAAATTTCTGGCGCTTATGGAAGCTTCTAGTCCGTTACTTCGCATTTCCTGTGATAATCGCCGTAACGGAAAGCCCTATGCGATTGACCAAGTTTCGCTCACGGAATCAGAAATCGATGCAGCCTTAATTACTGGTAAAGAAGCTTTTGATATCTATCAGACTTATGGTCTGCCGATTGAGATTATTCGTGAAATGGCCCGTGAGCGTAGACTGTTGATTGATGGTGGCGGATATCGTATTCAACTAGATGCACACCAATCTCTCTCCCGCGCTGGTGCCGAACAAAAATTCAAAGGTGGACTCGCTGACGCAAATGACCCGATGGTTGTTCGTTATCACACAGCAACACACTTGCTCCATCAAGCTCTCCACGATGTCCTCGGAGAGAATGAGGGCAATCAAAAAGGTTCGAATATCACCGCCGAGCGTCTCCGTTTTGATTTTACTGGCGCCAAATTGACCGAGGATCAAAAAAAACGTATTGAAGACATTGTAAATGAAAAAATCACCGCTGCGTTACCAATGAACAGTGTTCTTCTGCCAAGGGAGGAAGCAGAAAAAACAGGGGCACGCCATTTTTTTGGAGAAAAATATGGCGATCAGATTTCCATTTATTTTACCGGTGACGACTTGAGGACGGCGTATTCAAAAGAATTTTGCGGCGGGCCGCACGTAAAAAACACGCAAGAATTAGCAGGGCCGGAAGGGAAGTGGAAGTTCAAGATTCAGAAAGAAGAAGCGAGCTCTCAGGGTGTGAGGAGAATAAAGGCGGTACTGGAGTAACGTGCAATCAATTCGTAACGTCTTTCCTGAACTATTGACGCGTTCCAATAAGTGTGCTACTTTGAAATTAGGCAGCACAAAAACCCCAACCCAAGAAATATCTCCATTATGTGTGTTCATCGTAGCCTAAACCCGTTTCAAAGAATGATGATGTCGTTACATAACAATTGCGGGCCAGCCACATTGGCCGAGGCGGTACCGCAAGGTGCATCTCCCACTGAAACAATGGTCGTGCCTGAGGAAAAACCGGTGGTTGAATTCATTGAGCTTGGCCAAGATTGCGCAACGTACGCGATTTTGTCCCGCATCTTGCGGGCCAACGGCCGCACGTTGGCAAGCCATGAGCTTGCGCAAACAGATCGGACTGCATACGATTACATCGCGTCGCATGGAGATGGGTCGGCGGCGTACTATCGGTATGTCGCTCATGCAGGAGGATTCGCGGCCACATGCATTGGCGGCCCATTCCGGGTTTCCTGGAACATCGCGGTTCTGCCGAGGTGGTAAGTTCAAGGGCGTGTGGTATGTCGTGGCGGTCGGCTTCAGATGCTGGCCGTCGCTTTTTTCAATATGGTATAATATCTTACAATGTTTTTCTCAGGTTCACAGAATGAATTGATACTCATTGTAGATGTTCAGAGTTCCATCGTGCGCGGATCGCTCGTTCATCTGCGAGCAGCCGCTATTCCAACTATTTTGTATACGCACAATGTGTCTATTCCTCACAAACCGGACGCAGGAAGCGCGTACCTTATCAAAATGGCTCTGCGCGGAGTGGAAGAAATAGTCCAGTCCGTACGCGCGAATCTTCAGTCCGAGCTCAATGCGGAGGAATTGCCGCACCGTGTTTCCTCAGTTCATTTTGTGCTTTCATCCCCTTGGACTGTTTCCCAGGCAAAGACCATTTCAAACTCGTTCAAGGAGGATACGGCTATAAGCCGCGCCTACGTGAGCGCTATTATATGGGAGGAGCGCTCACGAATGACGTCCAATGCCGCAGATGATATTCGAGTCATCGAGGAAAAAGTTTTTGATGTCAAACTCAACGGATATTCAGTTGCTTCGTGGGAAAGCCGTCATACTCGCGAACTTGGCGTGTCATTTGTGGTAAGCATCGCCGGGGGACGCATGATTGATAAATTTATAGAATCTGTCGAACAGGTTGTTCACAACAAAGATCATATTTATTTCCACTCGTCACTGTTCCTGCAGCATATGAGCATTCAAAAAATCTTTCCCACAGTGTCTGATTATGCGCTGGTTCACGTGCATGGAGAACTGACAGATGTCGCCATTATTCATGCCCATTCATGCTCATTCTTCGGTTCATATCCGTTTGGTGTTCAATATGTGATCCGAAATATCGCCCGGGAAACAAAAACAACCGAGGATGCGGCGGAATCTACCCTTAACCTGGTCATGAAGAATGATATTGATTCGGCACAGGCGCAAAAAGAGTCTGCAGCCATCTTGCATATGAAACAAGGATGGACTGATGAGTTTAAAAAACTATTGAAAACTAGTGCGACACCCGAGGCGGTCCCGTCGAAGGTGATAATATCAGCGCGTAGCCATGAAGATTTCTTTGTTGAAAGTTTCAAAATGGCATATCCGCAATCAGCGCCTGAGATACTCGACCTTGACCATATTACGCAGTATGTATCATACGAAAAACATGCTGAGCGGTTGCGATTGACAGGTCTCTACACGATGGCTATTCACAGTTTAGTAACATAGAGATGATATGGTATAGTATTTTAATATGCCACGACGAGTTCAAGATATCGTACCTAACACCCACCGTTCAATACGGGATATTCCGGTAGAACGTCCGATCTCCGTTACAGCCCCCATTCAGCCGCCAAAGAAAAAGACCGGCCGCCCCGTTTCATTGCGTCTAGAAGATACAGACCGGGATGAAAAAGTATTGACTGCACAAGCGTCGCGTAAAAAAAGCGCCACTATTGACAGCGTTGAAGAAGGGAAACAGCCCAAGCAGGTGCGACCGAGAAAACGCTCCGGCACTCGCACGTTTTTGCTCATCATCATGGGTATTGTGGTAATTGTGGCTATCGCGGGCTATATCGCTTCAGTATATTTTTCCCGTGCGTCGTTTACGATTGTGCCGAAAGTAGTCCCGTTTACGGTTGACAGCACGTATATCTCACAGAGTGTTCCGGGGAAAGGTGTACTTGTGTATGAAATTGCAACAATGAAAGGTGACTCCTCGGTGACAGTTCCGGCTGCTGACGGATCCAAAATTTCCACTTCTGCCAAAGGCAAGGTGACGCTCTACAATTCATTCAGCGCTCAATCGCAACGCCTGATTGCTGGCACGCGCCTGAGCAATGATACGGGCAGAATATACCGCCTCGCAAGTTCGGTTGTCATACCGGGATACACCGCATCCGGTTCACGTACGACCCCGGGTACGGTATCAGCGATGATCACGGCTGACCAGCCGGGCCAATCGTATAATGTGGTCAAAACTGATCCAGTGAGCGATCTCAATATTGTTGCTTACAAAGGCAGCGCCAAATATGATTCTATTTATGCGCGACTGGCGACGGATGTGACCGGAGGCTTTGTTGGTGTGAAAAAAACGATCAATCCTGGATTGTTAGCGTCGACGACTGCTGACCTTCAATCAAGAATAGTTACTGAACTTTTAGCCAAACTGAAGTCGAGCGTTCCGGCTGGTTATGTGATGTATCCAAAAGCATATGTTTCCTCATTTAGTGCGCCGGTCATCGGTGGTACGGACGCAAAGTCAGCTACAGTCACCCTCCAAGGAACGGTGTATGGCATTTTGTTCAAACGGTCGGACCTCGTGTCTCGCGTTGCAGGTGAGGAGGCCGTCTCGTCATTTGGAAATTTTGAATATGAAACTCCAGGTCTGGAGTCGCTTGATTTCAGCATTGCCAATGCCAAGGATTTCTCACCTGAGAAAAAGAATACGCTGATCATCAAGCTCAAAGGCGACGCCATGCTGGTCGGTTCTATACCAGTAGATCAAATCAAGCAAAAACTCGCAGGACTTTCCTTGACCGAAACGAGTACAGTGTTGCATTCATACAAGCCTATTATTGAATTTGAAAAGAGTTCCGGATCCGTAACACCCCCATGGTCTCATGTTCCGGGTGATGCAGACCGAATAACTATTGAGGTATTGACGAAATAGCAGTATATCTGCTAGGATGTACCGACGCGCCAATTACCAGATGGACATAGCGCCACAATCAAAAAATACCGAAAAAAATACCGCAAGCGGCATTGTCGTTGAGGCATTGCCGAATACGTTATTCAGAGTAGAACTGAATGATACAAAAGAAGTCATTCTAGCCTACCTTGCAGGGAAGATGAGGATGAATCGCATCCGAGTTCTCATCGGTGACAAAGTTGATTTGGATATAGATCCATATGGAGGCCGTGCTCGCATAACAAGAAGGACATAATCATGAGAGTCAAAGCATCAGTCAAAAAAATTTGCACGAAGTGTTCCGTTGTCCGCCGGGGCAGCTATGTGTATGTGGTGTGCAAGTCAAATCCACGGCACAAACAGCGACAAGGATAGTTTTCATATTCATTAATTTCATTTATTTTATACACGTATGCGTATCCTCGGTATAACAGTCCCTGAAAACAAGCGCCTCGAAATCGCTTTGACTGCTATATACGGCATTGGACGTTCCCGTGCCCTCCATATCTTGAAAACAGCCAAAGTTGACCCTGCAGCACGTTCGGCTGCCCTTTCCGTCGAGCAGGAAAATGAAGTCCGTAAACTTGTCGAAAGCTTTAAAATTGAAGGTGATCTCAAGCGCGAAGTGGCAGCCAATATCAAGCGCCTCAAGGATATCAAGTCATATCGCGGCAACCGGCATGCTCGCCATCTCCCGGTACGCGGTCAGCGCACCAAGACCAATTCTCGCACTGTTCGCGGCAACGTCAGGAAGACAATGGGTTCAGGCAAGCGAAAGGAAGAAAAGAAGTAATCAGCTATTCATATCCACATCACTACCATGGGCAAAAAAAGAATTGTAACAACTGAAGGAACTGAACAAGTCGACGCAAAGAAAGCGCCGGCTGTTTCGGCAAAAAAACGCATTGAAACGGGTATTCTCCATGTTCAATCTACCTACAACAACACAAAAGTCATGCTGACCGATGCAAAAGGCAATGCACTTATGTGGGGCTCATCAGGCGGCGCAGGTTTTCGTGGTGCAAAAAAAGGGACACCGTTTGCAGCCGCAAAGGTCGGTGAGACGTTGGCTCTTAAAGCCCAAACTATTGGGCTCAAAGAAGTAGCTGTCGTCGTCAAGGGCGTCGGTTCGGGTCGCGAGTCGGCCATTCGCGGTTTTATCAGCAAGGGTGTAGTTATTACTTCAATCAAGGACGAGACCCCGATTCCGTTCAATGGTCCTCAACCGAAAAAACCACGACGCGTTTAATATAATTATACTCCTATGCTTATTGGCCCACGATACAAAAAAGCTCGTTACCTCGGTGCTGCCGTCTTCAGAAAGACGCAGACGCCGAAGTATGCGTTACGCATGCAGGCAAAAACAAAGAATACCAAGCGCCGCAGCGCAAAGAGCGAATTTGGTCGTCAGCTTTTAGAAAAACAAAAGGCTCGTTACAGCTACGGCATCTCAGGCGGCCAGTTCACCAACTATGTCAAGTCTGCCCTCCAAACCACCGGCGACAACGCAAAGAACCTCCTCCGCATCCTCGAAGGTCGTCTTGACAACGCAGTTCTTCGTGCCGGATTTGCATTGAGCCGCGCAGCAGCACGCCAGATGGTCAATCATGGCCACTTTACGGTCAATGGCAAAAAGGTCGATGTCCCATCATACCAGGTACGCATTGGAGATATTATTACAATTCGTGAAGGCAGCACTAAGAAAGCAATTTTCGCAAAATTGGACGAGGAGCTCAAGAATGTCAAAGCTCCTGCGTGGATGTCCGTCAACCCAGACACAAAAGAGATCAAGATCGAGGGTGAACCTGCGACAGATATGACCGAGCTTTTGTTCGATGTTCGCGCAGTGCTCGAGTTCTACACGCGCTAGACAAGTATCATTTTTAATGTATAATTAATCGTCTATTTTATAAATACCATGACACACGATCTCATCCTTCCATCAAAGCCAAAAGTCATCAATGAACAGGGTGCAAGTGGCACCTACGAAATCGATGGACTGTACCCGGGGTACGGACACACGCTCGGCAACTCTCTCCGTCGTATTATTTTGTCGTCTCTTCCTGGAGCGGCTGTTACCAAAGTCAAGATTACCGGCGTCGAGCATGAGTTTTCAGCGCTCAATGGCATAAAGGAAGATGTCATCACAATGTTGCTTGCCCTCAAAAAGCTTCGCGTTCGTGTCACCGGCGATGAGCCAGTAGTCCTTACGCTCAAGGCAAAAGGCGCAAAGGAGATTAGTGCAAAGGACATCGATGCCCCTGGACAGGTTGAGATTTTGAACCCGGAGCTTCACATCGCCTCTCTCACAGAGAAATCTTCGGAGCTTGATATGGAGATCACTGTCGAAAAAGGTCTTGGATATGTTCCGAAGGAGATCATTCAGAAAGAGCGCGTTGATATTGGTGCTATCACCTTGGATGCCGCATTTACTCCTATCCGCAGGGCAAACTATGAAGTAGAAAATATGCGTGTCGGAGACCGTACGGATTTCAACCGTCTGCGCATGACGATCGAGACTGACGGCACCATTTCTCCCCGCGAGGCTCTCGAAAAATCCATTGCTCTCATGATCAATCAGCTCAAGGCGATTGTGGGCTTCACCGAAGATGAGCCGGAGGCAGTGGTTGCCTCTATTGGTGAAAAGACGGAGTCGCCTGAAGGTTCCCTCAAAGACATTGATGCAGACTTACTCAAGACCCGCATCGATTCCCTCGGTTTTTCAGCCCGCACCGCAAAGGCACTCGCAAACGGCAACGTTCGCACGCTCGGCGGCCTCGCTCGCAAGAAGGAGTCGGATATCATGGATATCGATGGGCTTGGTGCGAAAGGTATTCAGGAGATCAAGAAGCTCCTTGCTCAGCACGGTATAACGTTGAAGCAATAATTATTATGAAACTTCAAACTTCAAACTACAATATTCAAACCGTGAACCAGTTGTTGGTTGCAATTTGTAATTTGTAGTTTGTAATTTCATTACTATGCGACATCATTCAAACAAACGAAAATTTGGACGCGAAAAAAATCAGAGAAATGCTTTGATGTCATCTTTGGCACGCAACCTCATCCGTGATAGCCGCATCAAGACCACGACTGCAAAGGCAAAGGAACTCCGCCCGATGGTTGAAAAACTGGTCACAAAGGCCAAGGTTGTCACTGTCGCCACTCGCCGCCTCATCAATTCAAGTATCCACAGCGCCACCGAGACAAAGAAGCTGGTTGATGTCATTGCTCCAAAATACAAGGATCGCAAAGGTGGATATACTCGCATTATCCGCTTGCCGAACCGCGACCTCGATGGAAGCCCGATGTCACTCATTGAATTTGTATAATTTTCATTATCACCATGAAACACACCATTGACGCACAAGGAAAGAGGATCGGTCGCATTGCCAGCCAAGCCGCGTCTATTTTGATGGGCAAGAACTCAGCCGCTTTTGCAAAGAACAAGGTTTCAACTGATAAGGTTGAAATTATCAACGCGTCAAAGATTGACATCACTGCCCGCAAGAAGACCGCTGATATCTACGTCACCTATACCGGTTTTCGTGGTGGTTTGAACAGCGAATCGCTCGGTGAGCTCATCACCCGGCGTGGCATGACCGAAGTATTTCGCCGCGCTGTCACTCGCATGTTGCCGAACAACCGTTTGCGCGATGAACGAATCAAGAATCTTACCGTTAAAGAATAATTATCCGTATGACGACAAAATCATCAACCAAATACTTCGAAGCTGTTGGCCGCCGCAAGACCGCCATTGCACGTGTTCGTCTCCATCCTGCTGCAAAGACCTCTTTTGAGATTAACGGCAAGACTCTCGAATCATATTTTCCTGTGCTTGAAATGCAGGCCAATGCTACTAACCCATTCACCAATGGTAAGGCTGCTGAGAAGTTCCATGTGACTGTCAAACTTACTGGTGGAGGCATTTCTGCGCAGTCAGAGGCTCTTCGCCATGGTATTTCTCGCGCACTTCTTGTCTACGATATTCAACTTCGTGGCAAACTCAAGAAGCTCGGCTATCTCAAGCGCGATCCTCGTGCAAAAGAGCGCCGCAAGTTCGGTCTCAAGAAAGCTCGCAAGTCTCCTCAGTGGAGCAAGCGTTAAGAATGCACGGGGTATGGAGAAAGGAGCAAAAGAGGCGGAAGCCTCTTTTTGTTTGCATCTACAGCAACACAAGGTGTATACTACTGTCTGAATCAAAACCGCATCAAGCCTATGACAGCCTTCTTTATTGTGCTGGTGGTGTATAGTGGATCACTTGCGATTGAAATGTTTCTTGCGTACAAAGCCCCCTTGGGATACCAAGATGAGACAGGTTGGCACACCGGTGAGGGACCGGCATTTCCATGGGATGCCCCTGAACTGAATTGATTGTTGGTCGGCTGGATCGGGCGGCGCTTGAGTGCAGGTGCCGCTTTTTAATGGCCCGGATGTAATAAATTGCGTAACTTGTTTTTTTCCGTTAAGCTATCTTTATGTTCAAAAAGAACCCCTCACATAATCAGGATGAAAATGACGTAGTTCCACTTGAAGGCGCCGAAGTAAAGTCAGCTGCTATTTCTGCGGACGATTCTGACACTCTCGATGATTCTGTCGTAGCCGAAGAGGCCATGGGTGAAACCATCAAGAGGCTTCGCGAGAAGCTCAAGAAGGCTGAAGCTGAAAAGCAGGAATATCTGACCGGCTGGCAGCGCGCCAAGGCCGACATGGTCAACGCCCGCAAACGCGACGAAGAAGACCGCAAAGATTTTATGAAGTTTGCCAATGAGAGATTGATCGAGGATCTGATCCCGGTTTTGGCCAGTTTTGATATGGCGATGGGGAACAAAGAGGCCTGGGAAAAGGCTGACAAGAATTGGCGTGTGGGAGTCGAGTACATTTACTCACAGCTCACCAAGGCTCTGACGGATAACGGCTTGAAGGAGTTAAACCCGATCAATGAAACTTTTGATCATACGCATCATGAGGCCACTTCATATGAGCCGGTTACCGATGAAAAGCTCAATCACAAGATTTTGCAGGTTGTTCAAAAAGGCTATTCACTCAATGGAAAAGTGCTCAAGGCACCGATTGTAAATGTGGGCGAATTTCGGCCTTAACAAATTAGGAATTTAAGGCATAAATGGAAGCCCTCCGTTCACTGAAGAATTGGCGGGGTAAACAAGAGATTTGAGGGTAGGTGTGCTCCGAGCATAGATCTCTAGAACTATACAAGGAGAGGTGAGGTACGTCAGTAAAGGATACACTATAATAATAGCATACCGAGTACTATTTGTCAATACCCCTTGCGCCTCTATTTTGATATAATGTGACTACTCTCATGATATCTTTCAGACGACAACAGATGAATCAGTCTACCAATGAGAACGCTGTAGCTCTCCAGCACGGCCAGTTTGTTTCGCGTATATTCACTGATGTTTCGGGCCTACAATTCCGCCTGACTTTCTTTGTCACTGTTGTCGATGGAGAGGCTCGTGGTCATCTCATTTCTGCTCAACCTATTTCAACGCCGGCACGTTTGCGTCTTTCTGGTAGTTGCTCTACTTCGAGTACATTCTGCTTGCCGATTGCATGTCCAAAAAATGAAACTGAGACTGCCTACATTCCTGCCTATACACCGGTCGTTTCTCCTTTTACCGAACTTTTCTTTTTTACAAGCCAACCTACGAGAGCGCCTTCTCATATTTAAATTATGCACTTTAGTTAGCTAAAGTGATGTTATTTGTGTGTGTTGAACGTTGATAATTAAGTATGCTACTAAGATAAAAGGAAACCGGCGGTCATTGCTGACTGCCGGGGAAATCCTGAGTAACTTGTTATATTGAAAGGTGTTACTACTTAACCTTTATCACCGCTTTGTCGTTTTTTTGTTCGTCAGCGCCACGTAAAGCAACCCGAGGCTGAGGCAGACGAGCATTGAAGCGAAAAACAGTGATTGTTGCGGATCTTCGTGCCCAAAAACATGGAAACGAAGGCAACCATTCGCTATGCCAGGTAACAGTGCCATAATTTTGTTCGATTTTGGAGCGCTTCAAGCACCCCGACTACTCGGAAGCATCATACCATACTTAATAACTTATTGTCAATATATCCCAAACTCTTATTTATCAACCCCAATTACCCCTAAATTAACCAATTAATCTATGTCCAAAATCATCGGAATCGACCTCGGAACGACATTCAGCGCCGTCGCAGTGATGGAAGCCGGAGTTCCGAGAGTCCTCGAAAACGCTGAAGGCGCGCGTGTTACACCTTCGATTGTCGCCCAATCTAAAACAGGCGAAAGGCTGGTCGGACTCCTGGCAAAGCGTCAGGCGGTCACCAATCCAAAGAACACCATCTTCCAGATCAAGCGCTTCATGGGTCATACCTTTGATGAGCCAAGTGTTCAGAAAGATATCAAGAACGTCTCCTTCGAAGTCCGCAAATCATCAAATGGCGGAATTGAGGTGAACATGGCAGGGAACTGGATGAGACCAGAAGAGGTTTCAGCCATGATCCTCCAAAAACTCAAGACTGATGCAGAAGCACGTCTGTGCGAAAAGATTACCGAAGCGGTCATTACCGTTCCGGCTTGCTTCAATGACTCACAGCGCCAAGCTACCAAGGATGCCGGCAAGATTGCTGGTCTTGACGTCAAGCGCATCATCAACGAACCT
>JAHFMB010000101.1 GCA_023269245.1 Candidatus Tayloriibacteriota bacterium | reverse complement strand
ATGAAGATGCCGGTCTTTACCACGTACGTCGCCGAACTTCCCGCAGTCATACCTGTCGTCGAGGGGGTCGTCTACTCGTTCCCGGCCAACCTAGGCAGCACAACACAGGGTGCAGTCTACGCCCTTTCCAAGCAAGCCATCGAGACCTTGCAGCCGATCATCGCCGCGTGTGCCGGCGAGCCGCTCTGTGTAAAGGGCAAACTCTCATCGTCCGGTATGTTTGATGGCTCGGGTGTGTACAAGCGTGACATCGTGCTCAAGAAGATAATGAAGGGGCAGGCCGTACCGTTCGAGGTAGAAGTTAAATAATCATCATGAATAAAACAACCAAAGTAATACTAGGTCTCATTGCTCTTTTCCTTGTCGTGTGGGGTGTGTCATCAGGTGCAAAAAACAATAAATCTAGCACTACTAATATTGCCGCCATTATTCCACTAACAGGCCCGGCAGCTTTTTTTGGTTCTGAATTCAAGAATGGTTTTGACTTGGCAAACAAAGAATATCATCTGAATGTCAACGTTGAGGATAGTAAGTCTTCTCCAGCAGACGGTGTGTCCGCTCTACAAAAGATCATAACGACAAGTAATCCGGACATTGTTATATCTATTTTGAGCTCAGTTGGTGCGGCGATAACTCCGCCAGCTACTGAAAAGAAAATTATCGTGTTTCAGTCTCTGACATCAGCAAATAACATTGCTGCGCAGAGCCCGTACACATTTAGATACTTTACATCCGGCGCGCAGGAAGCACCGATTATGTCTAGGTTGGCTTCTGGAAAACTCGGAGTGAAGACGGCCTCATTGATATACCAGAACGACGAATACGGGCTAGCATATGCAGATGCGTTCAAAAAAGATTTTGAGAGTGTTGGTGGAAAGATTGTTTCTATGGATGGTTTTGCAAGATCTGAGAGTGATTTCAGAGGCATTCTGCTGAAATTGAAATCCTCCAAACCTGACATGATATATGTAATAGCCCTGGATCAGAGTCTGGCTACGATCCTTAAGCAAACAAGGGAGAGCGGTATAACGTCCAAAATCGCGACAAACTGGGTTTTGGCAAACCCGCAGGTGATATCTTTGGCCGGTTCGGCTGCAGATGGAGTTTATGTGACTTCACCTTCGTACTACGATGAGAATTCATCACCAGAAGTTAAGTTGTTCAACGAGAGTTATAAGAAGGAATACAACAAGGTGCCATCAGCTTATGCTGCTATTGGTTATGATCTTGTCCACCTTTTGAGTTTGGTTAGGAAGGACAATAAGGATGTCGATCGCACAAAGCTCATTAATGATCTGACAAATATTGGCCAAGTAAGAGGCATAATGGGTGATCTAAAGATTGATGGCGAGGGAGAGATTACCTTCGCACTCCGCCCGGCGGTCATCTATGCAGGTAAACTTAAGTTCCTGAATGATAAATAATATGAACAAAACAGCAAAAATTGTCATTGGAATTGTCGCAGTGTTGTTGATAGTTTGGTTTGTTTCATCTAGCGTTCATAAACAGCCAACTGGCCCAATCAAGATAGGCATTTCTACTATGCTTTCGGGTAATTGGGCAGTGTTGGGCGATAACATCATCAAGGCCGCAAAGCTTGCCGTTGCCGATATCAATTCATCAGGCGGCATCAATGGTCGGCAGATAGAACTTATTACTCAGGATTCTGGTTTGGATAGCAAAACCGGACTCTCGGCGGCACAAACTCTAATAAATGCGGATGGCATTCGGTATGTTATTGGCGGAACGTCGAGCAATGGAACAATGGCTGCGGCACCTATTGCGAATGCGGCACATGCTATCTATATGACCCCTGTGACCGGAGGATCAAATGTTGATGGTGCTGGTGAGTATATATTCCGCACAGCAAATTCCGATCTTCTTGCTGGCAGAGATTTAGCTCGTGCAGCGATAAAGTTAGGATTCAAAAAAATCGCCACAGTGACAGAAATGACGGAATATACACTCGACATTCAGAAGACATTTGAGGACACTTTGGCAAGCATGAGTCATTCAGTGGTTGTTTCTGAAAAATTTCAACCAAATACGACTGATTTCCGTACCATAGTTGCGAAGGTCAAGAATACAAAACCAGATGCCATACTCATTCTGTCTCAAACAGGAGTGGGAGGCGCGACGTTTATGAAGCAGGCAAAAGAGGCTGGAGTTAAAGTCGCATATCTTTCAGATTTCACCTTTGTGGCAAATGAAGATGCCAAGAAAATCGCGGGGAATTTTGAAGGGGTATATTTTGCAGACCCGTCTTTTGGGAACGGTGACATATCAAGAGCTTTCTTCGAGCGCTTCGCTAAAGAGTATGGTTCGCCGTCCGTTATTCCATTTCATGCCGCTTCTACATATGATTCTATGATGATGCTGTCTCAGGCACTCAAGGTGGTTGGAGATGATAGTTCTAAGGTACACGATTGGCTGCTTTCCAATATTCGCAATTGGAAGGGTATTATGGGTGTCTATTCTCTTGATAAGAATGGTAATTCTGACTTAGGATTTACCATTAAAGTAGTCAAAAATGGCAAATATGTGTCGGTAGATTAAATAATAACCATGAGTAAAACCGCAAAAATAATCGTCGGTGTGGTAGTGGTTGTCCTCGTCGTCTGGGGTGTTGTGGCAAGCAAGAAAAATACTCAGCCAAACGTGATCAAGATTGGCGTCGTGGCACCTCTCACGGGCGGTGGGGCAGTTTTCGGTAACGCGGTAGTCGCAGCACTCAAGATAGCTGAGGCAGACACGACACATACCAAGAATACTTACAAGCTCGTGATCGAGGATGATGGCACAAATCCGGCCCAGGCCGCGAGCGCAGCACAGAAACTCATCAACATCGACAAGGTCAGTGCGATCATCTCCATGACTTCCGGTACGGGTAACGCGATAGCTCCGATAGCAGATGCAGCAAAAGTTCTCCAGATATGTACATGCACCGATACCCGTGTCGGATACGGCAAGTACAACTATACAAATCTCGTGATGGCAGACGACGAAGGTGTGGCGTACGCGCAGGAAGCCAAGCGTCGCGGAATCAAGACGGTGGCGATGCTCTCGCAGAACCACTCAGGTATCAACGCTCTCGTAGACGGCATCAAGGCAGGCCTAGCAAAAGAGGGCATCCAAGTAGTCCTCGATTCTAAGTTTGAGGGCACAAACCGCGATTTCAAAACAATCGTAAGCAAGGCGAAGTCAATCAAGGCGGATACCTATTTCGTCGCCGCATATCCGCCAGCTCTTGATATTCTTGGTAAAGACCTCAAGGATGCCGGTGTAAAGCCGATTTCAGGCTCAGCTACCTTTGGACTCTCTGCTGACCCCGCTATTTTTGAAGGTTCGTGGACAACAGACGGTTCAGCTACCCATGAATTTATGGCTCGTTTCGAAAAGGAGTTCCCA
>JAHFMB010000017.1 GCA_023269245.1 Candidatus Tayloriibacteriota bacterium | reverse complement strand
TCGGTAAGTGCTTCTATCAATATAGCGATGCCCCCTGGGCCGTATGTTTCATAGATAATTGATTCCATCGCGGCCGAATTGTCAGTCGTCGCTTTTTTGATGGCACGGTCAATTGTGTCGTTCGGCATATTTTCCCCGCGGGCCTTTTCGATAGCGGCTTGTAGACCAGGGGAGGTAAGTATACCGTTTGCCTTTTTTGCTTCCACCGTGATAAGGCGAACGAGTTTGCCGAAATTCTTACTCTTCTGAGCGTCATTCTTTGCCTTAACATGTTTAATTTTTGAATATTTGTTGTGGCCGGACATAGTAGAGGCAGTTTACAATTTCTAATAAAAAACACAACCACACATTATAACAATTTTGCCGTACCCTTTTCTCCCATATGCGCATATGCCTTATCGGTGACTACTCTACCTCGGGGGGTGCGCTCAAGTAATCCCAGCTGAATCAAATACGGCTCGTAGACTTCTTCGATAGTGGCTTGTTCCTCTGATAAGGCAGCTGCAATTGTATTCAGTCCTACTGGACCACCGCCAAATTTTCCAATAATAACCTTCAAAATTTCGCGGTCAGCAGAGGTAAGTCCTAAAATGTCGACGCCGAGCATAGTGAGAGCCTTTTCAACCACGTCTTTAGTAAGGGTCGTTTTGTGTATTTGGGCGTAATCACGGCATCGTTTCAAATGATAGTTGGCAGTACGCGGGGTGAAGCGCGATCGAATGGCAATCTCATGAACGGCATCAGGATGAATTTCAATACCCAAAATCTTTGCGGAACGCTTGATGATCTCAGCAATCTCTTTATCCGAATAAAATTCTAGCTTGAAGACGCCTCCTGAGAAGCGTGATCGCAGTGGCGACGAAATCATGGCTATACGGGTCGTGGCAGCTATAAGGGTGAATGGGGGAAGGTCGAGCTGGATAGTTCTTGCCGACGGGCCTTTTCCTATGATAATATCCAACGTCCCTGACTCCATAGCAGGATACAGTACTTCCTCAATAGCCTTGTTCAATCGATGGATCTCGTCGATGAATAAAATGTCTCCAGCCGACAGGTTGGTCACAATGGATGCCAAGTCGCCAACTTTGAGTATGGCGGGCCCAGAGGTAACCTTCATTTGAGCCTGAGTTTCCTTGGCTATAAGATGTGCTAACGTGGTCTTTCCAAGACCAGGCGGACCATAAAAAAGGATGTGTTCCGGAGGGTGTTCACGCTCCTTTGCGGCGGTAAGTAGGATGTGAAGGTTATCCTTGATATTTTTTTGGCCAATATACTCATCCCAGCGTGCAGGGCGGAGGGTCTGGTCAAGAAAACCAACATCTTTCTCATCAGCAGGGGAGTTTTGAGGGGGTATTGACATTTTAATCTGATTATGATAGTGTAATGGTGAACCCATATACATCCATGGGTATAGTGTACCAACACAATAATCTTAATGCGAACTCGAAAGAGTCGCTTTTTTAGTCGGTTGTTTCAGTTTTGGGCGCACGAATCTATTTGTCTGATAGGCGTTCTGCCCATTCGAGCTCGTGAACCTCTAAGCAATGGCCTTCCCAGGTTTGGGTATAGTGCTAAGGACATATTGGTTGCATAACTTCGGTCATGCGTACTGGCATTATCCTCGGGACTCTACCTCGCTTGATGCATCATGCATCGAGATATTGCTTAGAGATTCTCTAGCTTGAATGTTCGAAATACTCGAACTTCCTCTATTTTGTAGCCTAGCGCTATCCACAGCCAAAAAGCAATTGACACTGGCGCTTTTTGTCTGTTTTAACGCAATTTTATATTTTTCAAACCAGCCTTGCTTGCGGCTTGTGCTGCCTTGCGCTGGGCTTGCTCAAATTCGGCGTGTTGTTTTTGAAGTTCGCTTTGATCGCGGTGGATGTCCATTTGGAGTTGGGGCATCTTTCGTTCATCAAGCCTAATCTTTGTCTCGTCTTCCGCAACTTTCCTGCGAAGATCCTCGACTTCTTTTCGCAGTATCGGCACCTCTTGTTTTACTTTCAACAGTTCCGCTTGCTCGCGCTGGACTTTTTCGGAAGTCTCTTGGAGTTTTTTCCCTGAGTCCCTCAGCCCGTCACTGAATTCTCTGTTGATCATGATCATGGTAGTTATGTATTAATCAGTAAGCGAAATAACACGGCGAAGTTCTTCAAGGGAAGTAGTGCCGTCTAATATTTTGAGCACCCCGTCCTGCTTCATGGTGAGAATTCCTTGTCCTTGTGCCGCGATCCAGATTTCCCGCTCACTCGGGTTCATTTCGACTGCATCTTCAATCTTTTTGTCACTCAAAATCGCCTCGTAGATGCCAACACGGCCTTTGTATCCAGTGTTGTTACATTTTTCGCACCCAACAGCGACGAACATGTGAGTGCGTTCCGTGGGAATAAGGGATTTGTCTTCAATTGCCGCTACGGCATCCTCCATTTCTTTTTGATCCGTCCCGGCAATCACTACTTCTTTTTTGCATGAGGCACATAACTTACGCACAAGACGCTGAGCCATAGCGACGCGGATTGCGGACGTCAGAACTTTTGAGTTGACTCCCAAATCAATCAGGCGGGGATACGTACCGGCAGCGTCGTTGGTGTGGAGGGTCGAAAAGACAAGGTGGCCCGTGAGAGCAGAGTTGATGGCGATCTCCGCTGTCTCGTTGTCACGGATTTCACCAATCATAATTATGTCAGGATCTTGGCGAACAGCTGCTCGCAACCCTTCAGCGAAATTGTATCCCTTATCATTGACCTGGGTCTGGACAATACCAGGGAGGTGGTATTCGATTGGGTCTTCGATGGTAATTATTTTTACCTTGGGATTATGTATTTTCTTCAAAAACGAATACAGTGTGGTAGTTTTTCCAGATCCAGTCGGGCCCGTGGTGAGAATCATGCCATCCGGGCGGTCTATTTCTTTTAGTAATATATCAAGCAGTTTTTTATTGATGCCAAGGGACTCCAAAGGAACATCAATGGACTTTGGGTTGAGAAGACGCATAACAATTGACTCGTTGTAGGCACCGGGAAGAATGGAGACACGGACTTCAACGTCTCCAATGGGGAGGCGGATGCTGAAACGGCCGTCCTGCGAATCTTTTTTTACATTTAACTTCATTCCTGAGATAAGTTTGATGCGCGAAAGAATAAGGCCATACGTCTCAGCGTCAAAATGCAACACTTCCTGGAGCACACCATCGAGTCGATATCGAAGCTGAACATATGCTTCTTCTGGCTCGAGGTGAATATCTGATGCGTCTATAGCGAGAGCACCCGCCACAACAGTCTCAAGTATTCGGGAGATACGGTAGCTTTTTTTTGCCGCCATAGTATTTTCCAAAATCGAAATGATGGTGGGCAAACTCTTTGCCTGATCGATGATGGCCGCAATCTCATCACTTGAAATTTCAAGAGATCCTGCCTTGCTTTCATAGGCGAATGAAAGGTCCTTGTATACCTTCCAGGCTTTCTCGAGTCCTTGGGTTGAGCTTATATACAGTTCCGGGGTGAACCCTTTTGTTTCAACATCTTTGATAATAGACGCCACCTTTTCATCCTGCGGGTTGCGGGCAGCGATTTTTACTTTTTTATCGATGAGGGCATACGCAGCGACTTTAGCAGCGCGGGCAGTTTCTTCAGGGATGAGGCGAAGAGCATCCGTATTTACCGCAGTCCCCATGAGGTTTACGTATTCAAGACCATATTTGCCGGAAAGAATTTGGACGAGGTCCTCTTCTTCCTTGTGAAGCAACTCATTGAGCTTCCTATTCTGTTTATCTTCGTCAAATTGGATCATTGCAAATATTATACACGATATTGTATGTATTTGAGCCATATATTGACATTTACCCTATATATGATATAATCTTGTTCGAAGGGCATGGAGGGTTCTTCGTGCCCATGTGAAAACTTTACAATGAAAATGAAACTCATGGTTGGGATGGCGATCTTCATCGCTGCTCAACTTTCGATGGCCTGGGCCGGTGAGGCCAAGGTCATCATCAACGGTGCCGGAAGCTCGCCTGCCAGCATTACGGTCACGACGGTGTATGCGGAGGCGGTTCCGTCGCCATCCCCTGCGCCCATCCAGGTTCCCGCGCCCGCGGGGACAGTGACCACGATGTACGCGGTACCTGCACCCGATCCACAACCGGTCGTTCCGGCACAAAATCAGCCTGAACTTCCACCGGCTCCGGAAAGGTGTCTGGGCTATGGTCACTACCATGACTTACACTTATGCGGATGTTGGGTTGGCATCGAGTTGTCTTCGCACTTTGTGTGGGGCCAGCCCGTTTGGTACAACGGAGTCACTTGGTACCCGAACAACAGTGAGTACGAGAGGGTGTTCTACCACGTGGGTGGTCGCCGTGAAGGCGGACAGTATCATGACAGGTATCGTCACTCCTATCCTACAAGGCAAGTATATGTCCCGCCGATCGGGCATTCACTGCCGCAGCTCCCGCGACAGAATTACGCGCAACCAAGCTGGAGCGGCGGGTATCGTGGTGGCCAGTACCAAGCCTCCCACCAGACCCCTCGGTGTAGCCCACCGCCACCTTCGCCACCTCCACGCCAGAATCCACCACCGCAAGGCGGAGGCGGCCATTCCGGAGGAGGTCATCGAGGCGGTGGTCGTCCCGGGAGGTAATCAGATCTTTGTTCGGAATTCCGAACTTGCGGAGCCGCGTCTACCAAGATGCGGCTCTTTTGCATATGCGCTTGCTGTAGTGGCCAACCTTGCGTACTATAGTCATATGAAATCATATGTCTCGCATTCATTGGAAGAAACTGCCGCTATTGCACAGGAAATTATTGGAGTACTTGCACTTCGCTCTGAACGTTCGTCGGTGGCTACGGTTGTTGGTCTCTCCGGTCACCTCGGCGCAGGAAAAACCGCTTTTACAAAAGCCGCGGCAAGAATTCTCGGTGTTACCGAAGAAATTACTAGTCCAACATTTGTCATTATGAAAATGTATCCGGTTACCCATTCAATCTGGAAAAAACTCGTTCATATTGATGCGTATCGCCTGGAACAGGGAAAAGAGTTGGTGGTACTGAAGTTTGATGAATTGGCAAATGACCCGGCCAATTTAATTTTTATTGAATGGCCCGAGAACGTGAAAGGTGCATTGGGAGAAAGTATCTTGAGCGCGACCATTACCTTTTCCATACCTTCGAGTAAAGAGAATGAGCGAACCATTGGCTATGTCGAGAGCCCTACTGCCTCAATATAAATAGTGTACAATTCACCTATGGTAGCCACGAAAAAAACAGACAAGAAACGACTCATTCTCCTTGACGCTCATGCTATTTTGCATCGCGCCTACCATGCGCTCCCTGATTTTGCTACGACGCGGGGTGAACCAACCGGGGCTCTATATGGGCTTTCAGCGATGCTCATTGGTATTATTGAAAGCCTCAAACCCGACTATATGATCGCGTGCTATGACGTCAAAGGGCCAACGTATCGTCATGAGGCATACAAAGAATACAAAGCTCAGCGCAAAACTCCTGATGAGGCCCTCGTTGCCCAGATGTCACGATCGCGAGATATTTTTGCAGCGCTCGGTATTCCAATTTATGACAAACAAGGATTTGAGGCGGATGATATGTTGGGTACGATAGTTGAACAACTGACGGGAGCAGCAAAAAATAACAAACAACAAACTACAAAAAGCAAAAAGAGCACAAAGTCCAAAACCAAAAATTCAAATCTCCAAATCATCATTGCTTCAGGTGATATGGATACACTCCAACTCGTCAAAGGGGAAGAGGTATTGGTCTATACCTTCAAAAAAGGCATCAAGGATACCATCATGTATGACGAAAAGATGGTCAATGAGCGCTACGGGTTTGGTCCCGAGCTTGTTGCGGACTACAAAGGTCTCCGCGGAGATCCTTCAGATAACATCATTGGTGTAAAAGGCATTGGAGAAAAGACTGCGACTATTTTGTTACAGGCGTTTGGTACCATCGAAGAAATGTACGAAGAGCTTGACGCTGGCCATGATGACGAGTTTGTAAAGGCTGGAATTACGCCGCGCATTATTCAGCTGCTTAAAGATAACAAGGAGGAGGCTGAATTTAGCAAAATGCTCGCCACGATTCGTCGAGATGCGCCGATTACGTTCTTATTGCCGGAGAAAACATTCAAAGAAAGTCTTGATATAAAAAAGGTGACTGCATTGTGGCAGCAGTTGGAGTTTAGGACTTTGGTACAGAGGTTGCAGAAAGCGGTGGGCACGAGTTCCGAACCGGCAAAGAAAACAGGAGGTTCCATGACCTCTTCACAGGCGTCGCAGAACAATTCACCTGGAATACCACAGCGAGCGACGCCGAGAAAAGACGGACGAGCCGGCGATTCCGTCAGTGCCGGCGAGGACGATCGTGGTCATGGGGCCTCCTTGTTTTCGGAGTCGGTTCGGGGTGAAGAGGGCTTCGTTCACGAAGCCGCCCCACCCGACTTCAGCCAAACCGCCGTTGCCCTATGGCTCGTCAACTCCAATGTGACCAACCCAACCATGGAGGACGTTCTCAATTTTGCGAACACTGATTCCTACGAAGAAGCAAAAAAAGTTATTTTTACTGAACTCGATAAGAGGAATGCACGGAAGATCTACGACACCATTGAGTTACCACTTATCGCCATTACCGAAAAAATGGAAAAGCATGGCATCAAGATTGATGACGCATTTCTACTCGATCTCTCAAAGAAGTATCACGCTGAAGTGGATCGGTTGCAGAAGGAAATTTGGAAGCATGCGGGCATGGAATTTAACATCAGTTCACCAAAACAGCTTGGTGAGGTGCTGTTTGACAAGCTCAATTTAACGGCCAAGAATATGAAGAAAACAGCTGGCGGAGCCCGTTCAACCAAGGAATCTGAGCTCGAAAAGCTACGCGACCTACATCCGATCGTACCGATGATTTTTGAGTATCGTGAGCTTACCAAACTGCTCTCAACGTACATTGATGCTATCCCACCGCTTCTCGGATCAGACAAGCGATTGCACTCGCATCTCGTATCTGCAGGAACGACCACAGGTCGCATGGCTTCGATCAATCCAAACCTACAAAATATTCCGGTGCGCACCGATCTCGGTAAGGCCATTCGTCACGCATTTGTCGCCGAAAAAGGATTCAAGCTGTGCAGTTTTGATTATTCTCAAATGGAATTGCGCATTGCGGCATTTTTGTCGGGCGATGAAAAGATGATACAGATTTTCAAAGAGGGGAAGGACGTTCACTCATCCGTCGCGTCATTTGTGTTTGGTGTTCCGCAAGATCAGGTGACCTCTGAAATGCGTCGACAGGCAAAAATAATTAACTTCGGCATTATTTATGGCATGGGGGTGACGTCGCTTCAGAAAAGTATTGGCACGAATCGCGCTGAGGCCCAGAAGTTTTACGAAGATTATTTCAAAACATTTTCTACGTTGGCTTCATATTTGGATTCAGTAAAAAAAGAGACTGCGGCGCACGGATACACTGAGACATTTTATGGTAGGCGACGTTACTTTGAAGGTATCAATTCAAAAATTCCCTTTATCAAGGCAGCTGCCGAGCGCATGGCTATCAATGCGCCAATCCAAGGTACTGAAGCTGATGTTATTAAGCTCGCTATGATTGAAATTGATGCATATATTACAAAAAACAAACTAGACAATGATGTACATGCGCTGCTCCAGGTTCATGATGAATTGGTCTATGAGATTCGTGAAGGTAAGGCCGAAAAAGTGGCTCGTGATATTGAGAAGATCATGGAATCAGTCATGAATCCAAAAGATACCAAAGGTGTTGTGCTCAAAGCATCTGCAGCGATAGGAGACAATTGGGGGGAACTTAAGTGATTAAAGACTTACATGTTATACGTTTTTCACGGCAACAATACATCACTCAGTTCACACAAAGCCTCGGCGCTGATTGCCTCATTACGTGCCAAAAAAACAGATGCTTCATATGTGCGTATTGAGGCAGGACAATGGTCGCCCACCATCGTTGAAGAGCATCTTGGTGGTCAGGGACTGTTTTCAAACAAATACATTATTTTCCTTGATCGAGTGACTGAAAACGGAGAGGCAAAAGATGGCCTAGTTGAGAGTGTTTCAGTCATGCAGGAGTCACCAAATATTTTCATTGTGCTGGAGGGGAAGGTGAATACTGAATTGACGAAAGCCTTCGAAAAACATGCTGAAAAAATTGTGGTTTCCGACGAGGTGGCCAAAGGAGCACCTAAAGAAGAATTTAATATTTTTGCATTGGCTGATGCGGTTGGGTCGCGCGATCCATTCAAAGCCTGGATGACGTATCGGCAGGCGATAGATAAGGGGACAGAACCTGAGAATATTATCGGTACCATTTTTTGGCAGTTGAAGTCGATGGTGCTGGCAGCGCATGCATCAAGCGCGTCGGAGGCGGGACTGAGTCCGTTCGTGTATTCAAAAGCAAAAAAGACGGTCGGAAATTATTCCGCAAGCGAGCTACAAGAACTTACACAAAAATTTGTCACACTGTACCATGATGGTCATCGAGGGAAGGTGAGCATGGAGTTGGGGATAGAAAAAACCTTGCTTTCTATTTCGTAATCTTATCCAACATCTCTTCCCCGAGTGGCGTGTGTTTCTTAACTTTGAGGCTATTCCAACACTCCTGCCAAAAATCTTTCGGCTGGTACCAAAAATGGATGATGGCCACGACGGCCATGGTGATAACTGATCCGAGACCGGCCAGTGCCATATCTTTTATGGCGTCAAACACATCCCCCTGCGTGCCAAGATACGCGATACCAAGATCACCGCCGTAAATGACCGCCACCGCCCATTCAATGATTTCGTAAATGGCACTAAAGGCCAGGACGAATTCGATGGGGGAATAGAGACCCCAGAACCCTTTGACGTTGCTGATGCGAATGATCATTTCCCGGATGGGATACGCAAGTAAGAAACCAAAAGAGAAGTGCACGATGCGGTCATAATGGTTGCGGCCAAGCTCGAACGTGTGGTCGAGCCAATAGCCAAAAGGCACCTCTGAATAGGTGTAGTGGCTGCCATAGATATGGAGCATCATGTAGAGAAAGATCAATCCATAGGAGATATTGGAAAGCCGAAACCAGCGGTGAGTGACATAAATGATGATGACGAAGGGTATCGTTAGGTAGTTTTCCATTTTCCAATCGTCGAAATAGCTGACATTGAACGCCAAGACTACCCAATTGATGACAAATACCCAGAATAAAATGTGAGCGAATCGGTTTGGCGATTTTGAATATTGATACCATGCGAGCGCGCCAATAGTGATAATTGCTGTCACAACGAAAATAATCTCCGGCCCAAGCGTGAATGGCAGCCCGAGGGGAGAGGTGGCGACAGGAGTGGTCGCAAATCCGCAGGTCAGTGCCGAAAATGTGGTTGGGGCGATAAGCAGTGTGAGAAAGAATTGGGGCAAGCCCTTGTGGGCAGTCGCGAGAAGCGTGCCGCCGAAAATGACGGCGATGGCCCATTGGAATACCGGATTAATGTCGAACCTCACTCCAAGAAAAAAACCTGACGCTATAGTGAGCACGAGAGCGACAAACCATATAACAAGAGAGATATTCCAAATACGCATGATATGTATGTGCTTCAGTATATCACGAGCATTGTTGTGCGCCCACTTGGATTCGAACCAAGGACCCACTCCTTAAAAGGGAGTTGCTCTACCACCTGAGCTATGGGCGCAAGCGAGGAGCAAACACGAGTGCATGCACTCGTGTTTGTCCGAGCGCAGCGCCCAGACAAATGTATGGGCACACTCCAGTTAGCTACCTGTGTTGCACAGCATACTAATATTTTCCCCCTTTAGTCAAACAAGGAGTCTTACAACGGCAGGTCGAACGCGAACCACCCAGGCCCGAGGAAGATCACCGCAATCGCGATTGCCAACAACAAAATGTAATAGTTGATGCCATCAGTGAGAAATGCCCGGTCGCGAATCTTGTAACCGAGCTTGATGACGAGGATCACCGTATTGAGCATTGCAGCAAGTTGTGTAAAGAGTCCGATGATGAGGAAAATGGCGATAATGATTTCAACTGCGCCATACATGAGCGAGTTACTTCCCGAACTTTTGCCTTTTTTCTGTATTTTTCGGTATCCAAAATAGGCAAGTGTTATACCAAGAACAAGGCGCAAAATGAACGGAGCGGCCTGGTCGAAGGTGAAAAGATACGGAAATAGTGAGGGCATAATAGTTGATTAATGAGTAACAAGAGTATTATAGTGGAAATATGGACATACGACTACTCCTCGACAATATTCGCAGTACCCACAATGTTGGGTCTATCTTTCGAACTGCTGAAACACTGGGTATTTCGCATATATACTGCGGAGGCACAACCCCAACACCTATCGACCGATTTGGCCGCAAGCGCGCAGATATTGCAAAAGTTTCTCTAGGCGGGGAAGAACTGGTCCCTTGGGAACAGATTGGTTCGGCGGGGATGGTGGAGCTGATTTCGAAGCTTAAAAAAGAGGGTTTTCAAATTATTTCTATAGAACAAGATCCAACATCTGTGGATTATAAGAAAGTGAAGGTGGCGGGAAAAGCATTGGTCATAGTAGGTAATGAAGTTGGCGGCGTCGCGCAAGAAATTCTTGATCTATCAGACGTTATTGCCGAGATTCCATTGCAGGGCAAAAAAGAATCGCTGAATGTGTCAGTAGCTGCAGGTGTCGCGTTATTCAGATTACTTGACCACTGATAATTGATTCCCTATAGTGAGCTTGTCCATTCGTGGACTCTCCTAACAAGGCGGCTGAATCACTTTGGCATTTTGGTGATTGAGCCGCCCCTTTATTTTAAAATTTGATGTTTGTCACAATAGTGTGTCCCGCGTCCGCCAACCATAATCCTGCGAATCGTGCCACTGCATTCTTTTTTACTGCATTTTTCTCCGGTGTGCTGATATGCGCGATGCTTCTCATGAAATTCACCTTTGTTGCCGTCAACGTTTCTATAATCAGATGTCGAATCGCCGCCAAAATCTATTCCCCGGGCCAGAGTTGTTTTAATCGCAGTGAAAAGAATCATTAATTTCGTCGTACCAATGGTAGCAACCCGCTGGAGCGGATGGATGCCCGCGTGCCACAGCGATTCGTCGGCGTAAATATTGCCGATGCCGGCGATGATTGATTGGTCCATGAGAATTTGTTTAATTTTCCCGCGCGGACGCAGGCCGACCCGCTTTTTGAATTCATTGAATGTAAAGGATTGTTCCAACGGTTCGGGTCCAATATGCTTCAAGTGATCAGAATGGTGCAGGGAAGCGGCGTTGATGAGGGTGACTTTGGCGAATTTACGGACATCAGACAGCGCTAGATGTTTTTTATTCGAAAATGAAATAAGGAAATGGACGTGGCGGTTGTACGGATCTTTGAGCGAATCAGGCTCGAGCGGAATCCATGGATCTTTTGTAGCCTGCGAGTCGAATACGTATCGTCCATAGAGAAGATGCCCGGTCATTTTCATGTGCACAAGAAGAATTTTTTCACTCCCACCAGACGTTTTCAGATGCATGAGAATATTTTTTGCGCGTCTGGTCACACCAATGATTGCAGAGCCAATAATTTCTTTTTTAACACGCTTGAAATAGAGTGGGTCTTTGATAGTCTCTGATCCTTTGAAGTAGGCACTATCATAATCAGACCACGCATCGATAATATGTAGGCCAACTACACGTTCTTTGAGACCGTTTACGGTTGTTTGTACCTCGGGAAGTTCAGGCATGTCATAAGTAGAGACGAAATAGAGACCTTTTGCAAGTTGGGCGGTGGCAGGTGTGTGCACTGTTCTGTTATTACAGTAAACGATGTGGTATGCGGGTTATGTGGTAACTACTACTTCCATAACAGAACAGTGCACACACCTGCCACCGCCCAACTCTCTGCTATACTATTGCTATGCGTTACTACGTTGCACTTTCTCTAGCTGTTACTATTTTCATGGTTCCGTGGCTGGCCACCCGATTTCCTGATCGTGCAGACCGTATTGTTGTATGGCTGAACAGCATTAGTGATCAGGTTGCGGCGGTTGTCACACACAACCCACGAACTATCGTCGGATTACAACAAAAATACGCTATTGATGCGGAAAAAGGCAAGGCAAAAATTCGTATTCTCCTGGTGCCAGGACATGAACCTGAGTATGGTGGAGCCGAGTATGGTTCACTCAAGGAGCGGGAGATGACTGTTGATTTGGCGGAAGAACTAGGGACATTTTTGAGTGCAAATACCAAATATGAAGTTGTCATCGCTCGCGATCAGCAGCAGTGGAATCCTACATTTGCCGATTACTTTAAGACGCAGTGGAATGACATCATTTCATGGCAAAAAGATCACCGCCAAGAATCGTTGCGCAAGGTCGCCAACTCGGCGCCGTTGCCGCCGCCCAAGGTGTATCACAACAGTGCTCCGAATGATGTTGCGTACCGGCTCTATGGCCTCACCAAATGGTCGAATGAACATTCCATCGATATTGCCATCCATGTCCATTTCAACGACTACCCTGGACATCCCTATCTCACGCCAGGTAAGTATAGCGGTTTTGCCATCTATAGTCCGGAAAAACAGTACGCGAATAGCACGACTACGCGCGCGGTTGCACGGGCTGTTTTTACTCGATTGAGTAGATATAACCCGGTCAGCGATTTTCCCGGAGAGTCCGAAGGTATTATTGATGAGAGGGAATTGATCGCTATCGGAGCCAACGATACGGCCGATGCAGCGAGCCTGCTTATTGAATACGGCTATATTTATGAAACCCAATTTACCAATTCTGCAGCATATAAAACAGCCATCAAGGATTTGGCGTTTCAGACATATCTTGGGCTTGAGGATTTCTTTAATCCGCGCGGATCATCTACTCTAGCAGCTGTGTATGATACGTTAGCATTGCCGCATACGTGGAGTGCATCTTTTTCGGAAAAGAATAATCGTCCTCAGG
>JAHFMB010000100.1 GCA_023269245.1 Candidatus Tayloriibacteriota bacterium | reverse complement strand
CCATTTACTGTCGGGAGAAATTTGTGGCTCATCAAGTTGATAGTTTGACTCAATGATCGTCTTGTATTGTTGACCCCCTTCGACAGGAACAAGAGCGATTCCTTCCTTCTGTTTGCGCCAATGTATGACGACAAACCGTCCATCAGGTGTAAAATCGTCCGGCCACATGGTATCCGGCGAATCAAGAAGAAGCTCTGGCTGAGTCGCACTCAGACTTTTAATATACAACTTGGGTTGGACGACATAGACAATCTTCTTCCCGTCGGGAGACCAAACTGGATCTACAAGCATGCCTTTTTCCGAGGTGAAACGAGACATTACATTCCGAGTCAGGTCGAGCAGCCAGAGATTGGTTTCACGCCCCTGCGTCTCGTACCGTTGTACCACTAATCGCTTCCCATCCGGCGCGAGTGATATTTGACTAAACAACCCGGCTTCGCCAACAACACCCAAGCGATTCCCTTTTCGGTCAAACCAGACAAGCTGAGTGGTTTGACCAGAGAGATGCCGATACGCCAGTACACCGTTGGAGGAGATGGAGTACCCACCGCCGACGAACGGTGCGAATAAAAAGACGCGGTCTGCCAGACTTTTAAGCTGCCCTTTTAATTCCATGCGCGAAGCATCGAACGGTTGAGCTAATAATGTCCCTTCTTGAGTGAACAAGATGTAATCAGGAGCAAACAGAGGGACTGTCACATCTGCATTCAGAATTCTTCTCTTCTCCTTGGAGCTTAATGAGCTGACAAAAATACCATTATCCCCCACTTGAGAACTTTCTATATGAAAGAGGAAGTGCTCACCGTCCGGCAAAAATACTGGGAAACGATGTGCTATTTCCCCACGAGTAGAGTCGAGTGAAGTTGCCGGTTCTTGCGAACCGCCGGACGCAGAAATACGGTACAATGGACCTGTAAACTGCGGCGCGAACACAATCACGCCTTTCGTTCCCCACGATGCCCCGACAACACTAGTGCCGGGTAAATTGCCGATCGTTTCCACAGCCCCACCTTTTACGAGAACTTTCTTGATTTGACGCTTGGCGGTAGGGAAAGCAATAAAGCGGCTGTCAGGCGACCAGATGATTCCACTTGCATCTTCTGTACCACCCAAGCTTCGTTCAACAGCAGCATCGAGCGGTCGAACCCAGATGAGACGCTTATCAGAAGTGTCTGTCGCTATGAAAGCAATCATTTGACCATCGGGTGAAACATTTGGTTGGCCGGTCGAAACAAGTCCCGAGGGAGGTTGAAGGATGAAATGAGCTTTGAGCATTGCCGGTGCAGATTCTCGATAATGTATAAACATAAGCCCGGCGAGTCCAAGGAATAATACGATGGCAAGAAGTGTTACCACAAGCTCACGCTTTGATTTCGCGGCAGGAATTGGTTCAACACCCTGAGCAGCAATTTGACTTGAGCTTTGAGCAGCCGAATACGCCGACCGAGTACTCGTTACTCGGCTGACACGCGTACGGCTTGACTCGCGTTTGTACCTCCGTAACTCTTTCCCGATCTCCGCCACAGATTGATACCGCTCACTCGGTTCCTTCGCAAGACATTCCAGTACGATGGAATCAAGAGAGGGATCGATATCCGGCTTGATGGACGACATCGGTGGTGCATCCAAATTGACAATTTCGTACAACAGCGCTGTCTCGTGAACTCCTTTGAAGGGAAGCTGACCAGTGAGCATTTCATACAACAGAACACCGAAGGAGAAAATGTCTGACCGATGATCGGTGTCCTGTCCCTGCACCTGTTCCGGCGACATATACCCGGCTGTGCCGACGGTGCTGCCTTCCTTCGTCAATCTTGTAATCTTGCTTCCGCTCGATCTCAGTTTCGCCAACCCGAAGTCCATAACCTGTGCGATACCATCCTTGCGGATCATGATGTTTTCCGGCTTGATATCCCGATGGACGATGCCTTTCTCGTGCGCAGCGGAGAGTCCGTCAGCGACCTGGATGCCGATATCGATCGACTGCTTGAATGATATCATATCGCGCTTTTCTCTCAGCGTTTGACCATCCACGAATTCCATCGCGATAAATAGTTGTCCATCGTGTTCCTCGACTGAATAGATTGTGCAGATGTTCGGATGGTTCAATGCGGCAGCCGCTTTTGCTTCCTGAATGAAGCGCGCCTTATCCTGCTCCGATGCAGCGAGGTGCGATGGAAGAAACTTCAACGCAACCAGGCGGTCGAGCTTCGTGTCTTCGGCTTTGTAGACCACGCCCATTCCTCCCTCTCCAAGCTTCTCTAAGATCTTGTAGTGTGAGATAGTCTGGCCAATCATTCGATAAGCCTCCGCCAAAAAGATGGCGGATCCTGAAAATTGCAACCACTCACAAAAGAGGTTCGTGGGCAATTTTCGGACATCCCGCCCTCGCCTAACTTCTCAAGAATTTTGTAATGCGATATCGTTTGTCCGATCATTGGGTTAATCCTCCAGCGAACTCATCCTCTCCGGTCCACCTTCCCTGCCTGCCGGCAGGCAGGTCTAAATTTAGAGAAGGGGAAGCGTTAGCGAAGCCAATACGTCCCTCTCTAATTTTAGAGAGGGACCACAGGTCGACGACTCGACTCGTCGAGGTGAGTTCGGTATGCGATATCGTTTGTCCGATCATATTATTTCAACGTGGCTTGCCAAATATCCGCCTCCGAGGTACGGTTGATAAAATAGAGCGTCCGGTTATCTTTTGAAAGGACAAACTGACCAATGCCCATATTGGCGGGAGGAACAAAAACCACATAATATTTTTTTGTTTGACTATCCACGATAAAAAGATTTCCATTTTTTGAGAATAGTAACCTGCGACCGTCGTTCAACCAGATTGGATTCGAGCCAGAATCTGTTACTGCTTTGTATTTGCGATCATCAAATGAGTACGTAACAACACCCGGAATACTCGTCCCGTTTGATTGCGAATTATAACCAGCCAACAACTTTCCATCAGGTGAAATAGAGGTTATATAAAATATTTCATTGGGGTTGCCCTGCGGAACAATCCGCTGAGGTGCTCGCTGATCTATTGGAGCATCAAGACCAATCATAACGTAACCATCCGTGAAAAAGGTAATGTGTTTTCCGTCCGGCAACCACAATGGTAACCTGGGACTTTCTCCCGTAGTCTTTGTCAGCTGTTCCAAACCGCTTCCATCCGGATTAATGCTCCAGATTTCATAGCGTCCATTCCGGTTGGAATAGAATATAATCCGTTTGCCATCGGGCGACCAGCGAGGTCCACGGTCTTTGTACACATCATCGGTCAATTGCCGAATCCCCGTTCCGTCACTTCGTATCAAAAAGAGATCTTCTTGTTTTCCAAAATTGGTGTACACGAGAAACTGACCGTCAGGCGATGGATCGATGTAACCTGTTTGTTTAGAACCTTGTGTTACCGGTACCGGGGCGCCATCAGTTTTTTCTTTCACAGGATCAAAAACAATCTTTTGGA
>JAHFMB010000016.1 GCA_023269245.1 Candidatus Tayloriibacteriota bacterium | reverse complement strand
TTTATTGTGACCAAAGAGAACGGCATTACTTCGCGCATACAGGATGCCGCACTGTTCGTCAATCCAAAAAATAAACAAGAGATTGTCGACAAGATTGTATGGCTTGCGGAACCACAGAATCGCGCTGAACAGGCCCGCAAGGTACAAGCACTCAGCTTTACCCATTCGTGGGGACAGATTGCTGATGAGGTTGTCCGGATACATTCAAAAAAATAATTGCAGACATGAACTCGAGAAAGCTACTGATGATATCAACCGATCGTGCCATCTTCCAGGAAGGAAGTGCGGTACGGGCGCGCCAAGCTGAGTATGCAAAGCAGTGGGATGAGGTGCATATTATTGTATTTAAAAAAGCAAATTCCAAACCGCAACATTCAAACAAATCGCAGATTACAAATACCAAATCGGAAACGGTGATTGCGCCAAACTGTTGGGCGTATTCGACAGAGTCTCGAGTTAAATTCATGTACCCATTTGGTGCTATACGGCTTGGTGAATTTCTCATCAACAAAAGGAGAATTACCGAGATAACGTGCGAAGACCCCTCGCTAACTGCCATGGCGGGTATTTCGCTCAAGAAGAAATATACTATTCCACTTGAGATTCAAGTTCACGAAGATATTGGCAGCCAGTATTACGTGACTAACCTTATGCGAAAGATTCGAAAAACCTTGGCGTTATCGTATCTACCCCGGGCTGATCATATTCGCGTTGTTTCAAATAAGATTAAGGAATATTTGGTTGGCACGCTTCAGATTGATGCAGGCAAGATTGAGGTGCGACCAATCGCTGTTGATACGGAGAAAATTAAAAGGGCGTTAGTTATCGATGGTGCGGATCTGCATAAGAAATACCCACAGTTCAAAAAGATTGTATTGATGGCATCACGATTGGAACGAGAAAAAAATGTCGAATTGGCGATGCGTTCGTGGCCCGAGGTTATCAAACGAGTGCCGGGAACTGGTCTGTTAATATGCGGTACGGGTTCCAAAGCTCAGGAGTATAAAAAGTTACGGGAACGATTGGGTACGCAGAACGAGGTAGGCAACCTGTCCTCTTCTATTGTATTCGAAGAATGGATTGATCAGGAGGTGTTATTTTCCTATTACAAAACCGCTGACCTGTTTTTGAACACCTCGCTCTTTGAAGGGTATGGTATGACGCTCGTGGAAGCGCATGCGGCCGGGTGCGCAATAGTCTCGACGGATGTGGGCGTTGCCCGTGAAGTAAGTGCGCACATTGTCGGCTGGAATGCGGCTGAGGTGGCCGAAGGAATTATTGGTGCATTACAATCATAGTCCCGCATATCCCATGAAACAGCGCGCCATTGATTTCTATACGACAACCGAACAGCGATATCCGAGGCTGATGAAATGGGTGCGTTTTTTTATTTCCGGTGGGATTGGCGCCGCTGTCAATGTTGGCATTTTGTTTCTCCTCACCCACGTGGCGCATGTGTGGTACCTCTGCTCATCGATCATAGCGTTTGTTATCGCCGTGTGCGTGAGTTTTGTCATGCAGAAATATTGGACATTTCAGAACAAGGAGACTCACACCATACATGTTCAAGCAAGTTGGTTTACACTTCTGGCGTTGGTCAACCTTGGTCTGAACACGCTGCTGATGTACACATGTGTCGATGGTCTCGGATTTCATTATATTGTCGGCCAAATCATCACGAGCCTTCTTATTGCGATTGAAAGCTATGTTATATACCGGATTATTTTTGCCCAGAAACATGCCTGATGTCCTAATCCGGACGATTGCGATATACTGGGGAAACCCTCTGTTATGAAGAAAATCATTATTGACACTCTGATTATTGGAGCTGGACCGGCTGGTCTGGCAGCGGCCATGGAACTCTCAAAAAAAGGGAAGGAGTTTATCGTCGTTGAGAAACAGTCGCGGGTCGGAGGACTTTCAAAGACATATGAATTCCACGAAGAAGGGTTGGTATTCCGCACGGATAATGGTCCGCATCGTTTTTTTTCAAAAAATCAGTACCTCTATGATTTTATTCAGGAACTTCTGCACGAACGGTGGATCCAGGTAAAGCGCCAAACGCGGCAGTACATCGAAGGCAAGTTTTATGATTATCCGGTCAATGCGCTTCAGGCACTGCGGAATGTCGGTTTCCTCCGTGCGATCCGGATGGGGATTGACTATACCATCGCCAAAGTCCGCTACGGAATCCTCAAACATCCTATACGCAATTTTGCTGATTACGTATATGCCAATTTCGGCACATCGCTCGGACGATTCAATATGATCAATTATACGGAAAAGATTTGGGGCATTTCAGCCAAAGACATCCATGTTGATTGGGCGGGCCAGCGCATCAAGGGATTGAATGTGACGGCGCTTCTCAAGGATATGTTCTCATCATACCTGCGCATCAAGAATGCCAAAAAACCAAAAACACTGGTTGATACATTCTATTATCCTGAATTGGGGACCGGGCTTATTTACGAAACCATCCGCAGTAAACTCGAATCAAAAGGGTACCAGATTATGTGCTCCACTGAGCCTCAAAAGCTCATTCACACCAATGGTCGTGTCACCTCTGTGGTCTGCAGTAGTCCTGAAGGGGATATCGAATTCATGTGCAAGAATCTCGTCGAGTCAGTGCCGCTCAAATCATTTCTCAATCTTCTTGAGCCCCGTCCGACTCCTGCAGTCATGGATGCACAGAAACTCCTCACATATCGCAGTCAGGTGTACGTATTTATCACACTCAACAAAAAGACGGTTACTGCCGACCAATGGATCTATTTTCCTGAATCGACCAATCCGATTGGCCGCATGAGCGAGATGAGGAACTTCAGCCCGCGGATGTCACCCGAAGGCAAGACGTCATTATTTATAGAATTTTTCTGCACACAAGGAGATGAGATATGGAATATGGATGAGCGGAGGCTGTTCGATCAGACCATTGCATATTTGGTTGATCACCATTTTATTGCTCGAAATGAGGTCCGTTCGTGTTATAGAATCAGACTCGAGGACGTGTATCCAGTGTACGATACTCACTATCAGGAATATCTGACCATCATAAAAAAATACCTGGATACCTTCAAGGATTTTTACTATATCGGCCGCCCCGGTAGATTCCGTTACAACAATCAGGACCATTCCCTCGAAATGGGGATACTTGCGGCCCGAAGTATCATGGAAGGGAAGCGCTACGATATTGAATCCATCGGCACCGAAAAAAGTTATTTCGAATCAGGTGAGTTGCATGTTCGTACACACTAATTATGCTCGCATGAAGAGTAGTTGTATAAAGAACAATAGACACTGGCTGGTCTTGGGCGCAATCTGCCTCGGCGTGATGGCATTGGTTTTTTCAGTGAACGGGTTCTATGACACCCGCATCGATGCGCCTATATATGCCGCCCAAATCACTTCTTTTGCTGACGGGACGCCTTTTGACGGCGATGCCGCAACCATACAGCGCTTGTTCAAGCCATTGTATGCGATCGTTGGAGGAACTATGCTCCATACAACCCATCCCTACAGGCTGCTTTTTGCGCTCAATGTTGCGTTCTATCTCATTCTTGTCGGTGCCGTGTACCGGATTTTTCGAGAATTGGAATATACGGTTTCCAATTCGATCGTTGGCGCTTCGTGGATTGCAACTGCGTATCCGTTATTGAAATATGGCTTGGCGCTTGGCACTGATATATCTGGGTGGGCACTTTCGGCGCTGACGGTATGGGTTGGTCTCATTGCACTTAGGAAACATTCACACTTTTTGTTATGTATCGCTTCAATCATCGGTTTTTTGGGTGCGACGGCAAAAGAAACTGGTGTCTTGGGATTAATCGCCCTGTGCCTCCTGATTGTATGGCGTTTTCGTCGCAAAGGTGCAAAGGTTCTTGTGGCGAATGTATTCTCCGCTGGGCTGCCTGCGTTAATTCTTTACGGAGTTTTACTTATAGCCATTGCAGGGCATGCGCCGACATTTCTTGATTGGTTCAGTGCAAATAATGCGCAGTATGGTAGTGACCCGACTCATTCTCTTGTAACATCAATCATCGTCGAAGGATCGACGTTCGGTCTGTATTGGCTTGGTGTCTTGTATGCGATCGTAGTGATGATACGGTCGCGCCGCGGCATGAATCATTTTGATGTTATTGTTGCCGCATTCATTGCGACGTTACCTGTCTTGTTTTGGCCGGTCTTTATCTCACGAATTCAATTTATCCAGTTTGTGTGGGTTGTGCCACTGGCGTTATATGCGTATACGCACGTTCGAGATCGTATTGGATCAACGTCGGTCGTTTATCAACGCATCACTCGTGTGTCCATCATCTCAATTCCCATTATAGTGAATATTCTCCTATTTTTAGCCAGTTCGGGCGGTTCGCTATTTGACATGTTCCGTTAATTGTATGCGCGCAAAATCCCATTGAAAAAAGGCGTAGATTAGCTATAATCGCTTTGCTCATATATCGACTACGTTCGGACCTTATGAAAGCAAGCTTTCATAATTCCTCACTTGTCGCTATAATGGCCGTCTATGAAGAAACCCCGCATCGGCTTTATCGGACAGGGATGGATTGGTAGGAATTACTCTGATGATTTTGAACATCGAGGATATACAGTGGTTCGGTATGGTCTCGAGGCCCCTTACAATAAAAACAAGTCACACATAGCCGCGTGTGATATTGTGTTTATCGCCGTACCGACGCCGACTACTCCACAAGGGTATGACGATGGTATTTTGCGTGCCGTTTTGCCGCTTGTCGGTAACAAGAAAATTGCGGTGATCAAATCTACGTTACCAGTTGGCAGGACGCGTTTTTTGCAGAAATCATTTCCCGGTATTTATATTGTCCATTCGCCTGAATTTTTGTGTGAAGCGACTGCGGCTCAAGATGCCGCACATCCGTCTAGAAATATTATCGGGTTGCCGCACATGAAGCCTGTATATACGAAGGCCGCAAAGCTCATAATGGGCGTCCTGCCCAATGCCCCCTACAATCTTATATGTACATCAGATGAAGCCGAATTGATCAAATATGCGCATAATATCAACGGATATATCCAGGTGGTACAATCGAATATTTTTTATGACATTGCAGCTTCATTCAATGTGAAGTGGAATGTATTGGGGGACGCATTCAAGGCCGATCCGTTCATGTCCCATCGTTATTTGAAGCCTGTCGATAAAAAGGGGCGTGGTGCCGGAGGGCATTGTTTTATCAAGGATTTTGAAGCGTTTATCGGCATGTTTCAGGCATCGGTCGCAGATCCTTCTGCTCTGGCTGTCCTTGAAGCAATCCGGGATAAAAATGTGGAGCTACTCCTTGATTCAGGAAAAGACATTGATTTGTTGGAGGGAGTGTATGGCAAGGCTATTGCCGTGCGAAGGAAGAAATAATATGAGATTACTCATCATCACCCAGAAGGTGGATACCAATGATTCGGTTCTAGGTTTTTTTCACGGATGGATAGCTGAGTTTGCCAAGCAGTGCACATCGATTGTGGTGATTTGTCTGGAAAAAGGCGCGTATCAATTGCCGGCCAACGTTCGTATATGTTCATTGGGAAAAGAAGAGCGCAGGTCTCGATGGTCATACATGATACGTTTGTACAAGTATATGTGGTCACTGCGTGGCGAGTATGATGCCGTTTTTGTGCACATGAATCAGGAGTACGTATTACTCGGAGGTCTGCTTTGGAAATGTATGGGCAAGCCGATATTCATGTGGAGAAATCATGCCAAAGGCACTATGGTTACTCGTATTGCGGTCGCGTTATCTTCGAAGGTTTTTTGCACTTCACCGCAGTCATTTACCGCTCGTTTTGCAAAGACGTCTCTCATGCCGGTGGGCATTGATACAGAACTATTCTCTCCTGATTCGTCGGCTATCCGAAAGAGAGATAGCATTGTCTGCCTTGGACGCATTTCTCCGGTAAAAAAGATTGAGGATATTATTGTGGGGGTTGCGGCGCTTTCACACGAATGCGCCAGTGCTCGTTTGATCATTGTCGGTGATCCGACTCCCGACGCCCACGACTATTACGAGCGATTGAAACGCTTGGTCCGCGACATGGGTCTTACAAATACTGTTAGTTTTGAGCCGGCAGTCAGGCATGATGATGTTCCTGTATATTATCAATCGAATGAAATATATGTGAATGCAACACCGGCAGGGAGCGCTGATAAGACGATATTTGAAGCGATGGCCTGCGGTACTCTCGTGGTAGTTCGCAATGAGGGCATGGTTAAGGATGTGTCTGAGGGCGGGTATGCATTCACTGATGGCACGAGTCTGGCGGCAACATTAAAAAAAATTATAGCTATAGACGTTGGACAGAAAAATTCGATTGGCACATATCTGCGGACATATGTCATGAACAAGCACAGCCTTACAGTGTTGGCGTCCCAACTTATCAGTGCAATGAAAGAAGGTGCAGCAGCATGAACATAATATGCTACTATAAATCTATATTCATGGCCGCATCATTCGAACAATTCATCCAAGATAAAGTGAAAGACATTAGCCGTTGTCACACGGTGCTTGATATTGGCGGCGGAGAACGTTTTCAGAAATGGCTTGCCCCGTACAAACATGTATTTGCCAACTGCGAGTACAAGACTATGGATTACGACGCATCGACCGGCGCGGATGTGGTGGGTGACATCCACGCGATTCCATTACCGAACAATAGTATTGATGGCATTATTTGCCACTCAGTGCTGGAGCATATTGAAAATCCCTGGAAAGCCATGACTGAACTCCGGAGAATATTGAGACCTGGTGGAAAATTATTCATTTACGTACCCTCGATCTATCCCTACCACGCGCGCAAAGGGTCCTACCCGGATTATTGGAGATTCTTTGATGACACATTGCTACTTCTCTGCAAAGGCATGCACAATGTCGAATTGGTGAAACGTGGAGGGTATTTCAAGGCGCTTTTGTTCTTTTTTCCATTCCAGCACAAACTCCGCTGGATCATCGACCCGGTTGCCGGATTTTTGGATAAGGTTCTGAAGACTGAGTCGCGTGTGACGACTTCCGGATACTACCTGTACGCGGTAAAGTAAAATGGTTAGAGTCAGCGGCATACCATCGTGAAGAAAATCATATACATCTGCAATACGCGCTTTCCGACGGAAAAAGCCCACGGCTTGTCTACAGTCAAGTTGTGCGAGGCTTTTGCTGGAGAGGGCTACCAAGTCGATTTGGTTATTCCGCGTTTGTGGAGAAGGCCAGGGAAGGACTTATTTTCATATTACGGCATACAAAAGAATTTTACCGTCCGCACGGTGCCGTGCATTGATTTTTTGGGACTATTTTTCATTCCACAAATTGAGCGTCTAACGTTTTTGATACAGATATGCTCGTTTTCATTTCTTTCATATTTTTTCATTTTGCGAAAATATAACCGTGAAGAGCGTTCATCAGCAATATTTATGTCACACGACTATATGCCATTATATGCTTCAAGTTTTGTTGGAACGCGTATATTTTATGACATTCATCATTTTCCGGGTAACAATTTCATGTATCAACGGTTAATGAAAAAATGTTTTGGTTTTGCTGTTCAGACAAAATGGAAAATAGGGGAGCTTTCAAAGATATACTCTATTGTACCTGATAAGATTGTGTACTGGCCCAATGGCACCGATGTGCGGAAATTTGGCCAGAATATTACAAAGGCAGAGGCACGCGCTGGACTCGGTCTGGCGGTTTCTGGAAATATGGCCGTCTACACCGGTCAGCTTTTTGGCTGGAAGGGGGTCGGTACTCTTGTTCGTTCAATAGAACATGTGAGCAGGGAAACGGTCCTGTATATTGTCGGGGGTGCCGCGCATGACGTTGAACGGATGAAATCAGAAATTGCTCAGGCACGCGATGTACGCATTACGTTTATTGGTCCACAACCACATGATCAGATGGTCAGCTGGCTCAAGGCTGCTGACGTCCTGATTCTTCCAAATACGGGCACACAGAAGGTTTCTCTGTACTATACGTCGCCCATGAAGCTATTCGAGTATATGGCCGCTGGACGACCTATTGTGGCTACCAAGATACCCTCGATACAAGAGATATTGAATGAGACCAATTCTGTACTGGTAAATCCGGATAATCCACAGGATATGGCGCATGGTATAGAATGGGTATTTAATAATCAGGCCGATGCCTATACGCGGGCCTTACAGGCCCAAAAGGATGTTCAGCAATACACATGGGGTGAACGTGCAAGGAGAATAATCAGACTTTTCACTACTCATGAATAAAAAGCTTCACAAAAGGATGTTCATGGCTGGCTTGATTGTGCTGTCATATGTGACAGCGCCAGTATTGTTCATATGTAGAAAGTTGAAAACGAAAAATCAAGAAAGTAGTCCGCGATTTTTGGTCATTCCTCAGCTAACGCGCATCGGTGATGTTATTTGTGCCACGCCGGTGTTTTGTGCCATAAAAAAGAAATACCCACAGAGTCATATTAGTGTTTTTGTTTCGGTCATGACCTCGCCGCTTCTCATGCATAACCCGCATGTTGATGAAATTATCCAATTTGAAGACTATTCGTTTTTTCAATTAGCAAAAAAAATCCGCACAGAACACTATGACTGGTGCTTTAGTCTTTCGGGAACTTCATTGAATACATTGATTGGGCTCTGGGGAATGATTACTCGCAGAGTAAAGATAACCAGGCCTGGTAGACCCTTGAGTGAATCACTGACTGACTGGATGGCTACGGACACACTCGAGTATGCGAATCACTCATATTTGCCACAAGTGTATTTGAATCTATTGAAATATGCCGGCATTGATTCGTCCGATACAAAAAAAGAGGTTTATACGAGTCTGGATGGAGAGCGGAAGGCTGAAGCGTTCCTGACGTCGCACGCGCTTTCTGGTGCGGATATGATTGTCGGTATCAGCGTTACCGCTGGCAACGCTATCAAGGAATGGGGCGATGAAAAATTTTCCGCGCTCGCCATGCACATCATTGACCACTACAAAGCGATCGTTGTTTTTATCGGATCACCTCGAGATGGTGCGCGTATATCCCAACTCGTTTCTTCAATTGATGGAACACATAGATCATCGTGCGTCCAAGCAACAGATTTTTCCCTAGAAGAATTACCATCGCTCATTAAGCGTTTTACCTTTTTTATAAGCGGGGATACGGGTCCTATGCATATGGCGCATGCTCTCGGTGTGCCCTTGATTGATATCATCGGTCCAGTTCATCCGGGCGAGCAGGCTCCTCAAGATGGTAGGAGTATTATCGTAAAGCCAGGAGGAGAGTATCAGCCGACGGTATTTGCCTTTGAAAAAGCTGGTAACTCCGAACTTTCTCGTGAGGTGCTTGATGCTACGAGTGTTGAGGCGGTGTTTGGGGCGTTTGGGGAGCTTCTCCTTCTCTCGAGGGTTCAACGCTAGTATTGATATAAATCACAAATAAGGATACATTTCAGGTGGGCTGGATGCGGTATTGTGCCGTTTTCCTTTATGGGCCTTTGACATAACGCAAAAAACCTAGTTCTTATGAGGCGTAACGTTTATTTTCACGAGTTCAACATTCCGATGGGCGATCGGATATATCTGCCTAATGTCTCTGGGATGCTGAGGGCGTATGCAGAGACCATCCCCGCAGTCAAGGAAAAGTACTGCTTCGAGCCGTTCCTATTCGTCAGGCAAGGTCCCCAAAAAATCGCTGAGGCATGGGACCGACCTTCGGTCATGGCCTTTTCGTCTTCAATGTGGAACCATCAGCTCAATCTTGAATTGGCTCGGTTGGCCCGGGAACGATTTCCAGACACTCTCATTGTCTTTGGTGGGCCGCATGTGCCGACGCGCACTGAAGCTCTCCTTGAACAGTATCCATTTGTGGACGTTGCAGTTCGAGGAGAAGGGGAGGTTACTTTCGGGAAACTTCTTGAGGCCTTTATCCAAGGACGGGATTTTTCCGAAGTGACGGGACTGGTCTTCAGACATCCCACAACAGGGGAGCTGGTACGCACGCCCGATCGTGAACTCGTTGATATCAACAGGTTGCCATCGCCGTATCTTGAGGGGTATTACGACCAGTTTATTGATGATCCCAATGGTGTTGAATTCCAGGTGATTGTCGAAACCAACCGCGGGTGCCCGTTCCACTGTTCCTTTTGTTCATGGGGCAATGGCATCATCAAAGTTAGGACGTTCAATCTCGAACGGTTGCGGGGTGAGATTGAGTGGGTGGCTCGCAAGGGCATCAAGTACGTATTTGGCGCTGATGCCAATTTCGGCATGCTGCCGCGCGATCATCAGATTGCCGAGCTGTTCGCCGAAGTAAAGCAGCGTACGGGATTTCCCAATTCATTCCGTGTGTGTTTCGGAAAAAATGCGACTGACCGCGTGTATAACGTTGCCAAGTTGCTTGATCGCCACGAACTGACTAAAGGTGTGACGCTCTCGTTCCAAAGCACGGACCCCCATACGCTTGCGACCATTGGCCGAAGTAATATCAAACTCGAGACATATCGTGAACTGTTGCGTCGGTATCGTCAGGACAACATGAGGGTGTATACAGAACTCATCCTCGGTCTGCCTGGGGAGACGTACCACAGTTTCAAGAGCGGCATTGAGGAGGTATTTCAGGCTGGTTTGTATGATCAGGTTGGGATTTTTCTCTGTGAGGTTCTTCCGAATACCGAGATGGATGATCCGGCGTACAATGCCAAGCATGGTATTCAAACGAGACGCATTGAACTGGCCGAGACGCATGCGGTTCGCAGGGCGTCCGACGAAGTCACAGAGTTTGAAGACATCGTTGTTGGCACATCGGCAATGCCGACTGCAGACTGGAAAAAAGCTGCAACGCTTGCGTGGATGGCCCAGACGATGCATGGTCTCAAGCTGGGTTTCTTTGCTGCCCTGTACCTGTTTCAGCGTCACGGCATCAGGTACACCGAATTGTTCGAATACCTAATCGCATGTGGCGCCGACAAGGGTCGGTACCCTGTGCTTGCGGGTGAAATTTGCCGATTCGGTGAATATCTCGATGGTCTGCTTTCGGGCAAACCGCAGTGTGTATTCATGGACGAATTTGGCCAAATATCTTGGCAAATCGAGGAAGCAACCTTTCTGCGGCTGTCAGATAAGCTGCCTCAATTCTACGCTGAGCTTGCGTCAATAATTGGTGATTTCTTACGAGAACAGGGTAAGGTTGTTGATCAAGGGGAGCTGTCGGCGGTTGTCTCGTACCAGTATGCGCGCATGGCGACGTTGGACCCGGCAAAGCCAGTGATGTGGGAGTTCGAACGCTCGGTCCCCGAGTATTTTGACAACCTTCTTCATGATTTACCGGCGCGGATAGAGTTGCGTCAACAGGCACTTCGCATTCAACGTACCGATTACCATGGTGACAAACAAGAGTTCGCTCGGCGTGTTATCTGGTTTGGGCGGCGGGACTGCAGAGCAATTGAGCCTGTAACGTGGTCTTGATCGGATATTAAATTGGTTCTTTGTCAGGGGTGTTGCCAAGCATGGTAACACCCTTTTTTATTGGAATAGGCTGTGGTACTATTGATTTCACTATGCCTAAGGCTGACTGGATTGCAAATACACTCCCGACTATTTTTGGTAAGGCTGGGCTATGGCCGTGGAAAAATGGTGAGATTATTTCTGTGCTTGATGTTGCCTGTGGCCTTTCTCTTAAATCAAAATTTATTCCAGCCCAGATACGCGTTGGTGTTGATATATATGACAAATATTTTGACCATATAGAGTCGGATGTCCCGTACGTCGTTATCAAACATGATATACGTAAGCTTAATGAAATTTTTGTACCCAAGAGTTTTGACTTGGTTATCGCCCTTGACGTGATTGAGCATCTGGAGAAGCAAGAGTCACTGGACATGATTGCCGAATGCGAGAGGATTGCACGAAAAGGGGTTATTTTGGAAACCCCAAAGGGCTATGTGCCGCAAAATTTGGACATCCAAGGTTATGGCGGACATGAATACCAGACGCATCGTTGCGGGTGGGAGCCGGACGAGATAAGAAAGCTCGGCTATAAGGTATTTACGCGGCCATACATCATGAGTGATGCGAAAAGGCATACGGACGTTGATGTTGGGAGGGAGGTCGAGCTTATCGAGGCGATCAAATTCATAACATAAGGACAGGCTTGCACAATTGCTTTTTTGGATGTACTGTACGATTATTCTACATAATCGTTTATCACAATGGCTATTCAACATATTCTAATAACGGGTGGCACGGGTTCCTTCGGGTCGACTATGGCAAGCAGGTTGCTTGACGATGGCCGCATATCTAAGGTGACGATATTGAGTCGTGACGAGAAAAAACAGCATGATATGCGTCAGCAATTTAGTTCACCGAAGATACGATTTATCGTAGGTGACGTACGCGACGCTCAAGCTGTTGATCAGGCCATGGAAGGCGTCGATGTTGTATTTCATGCGGCAGCGCTCAAACAGGTCCCGACGGGCGAGTTTTTTCCGATTGAATTGGTCAAGACGAATATCTTAGGGACACACAATGTGTTTCAGGCAGCAAAAAAGCATAATGTAAAAAAAGTTATATTATTGACTACGGACAAGGCAGTGTACCCGATTAATGCCATGGGAATCTCAAAAGCAATGGCTGAAAAGGTGATGATTGCGGAATCGGCGAACAGCAGTCAAACTATTTTCTGCGGTGTCCGTTACGGAAATGTTATGGCTTCGCGCGGTTCGGTTATACCACTTTTTGTCGATGCAATCTTAGAAAATAAAAATATAAAGATTACCGACCCTCTAATGACCCGTTTTCTGTTGTCATTAAATGACGCAATTGATTTGGTTGATTTTGCCATTCAACATGGGCAACAGGGTGATATCTTCATACAGAAAGCCCCCGCCGCTACAATCCAGGATCTTGGTCAGGCGTTATTAAATATTTTCAGCTCAAAAAGTAAAATGGAGTTTATCGGTACGAGGGAAGGTGAAAAGATGCACGAGACGCTGGCAACATACCTAGAGTTGAATAAGGCCCATGATATGGGTAAATTCTACCGCATCAGCAACGTACTCGGTCAAGATTACGGACGGTATTTGGATAAGGGAAAG
>JAHFMB010000099.1 GCA_023269245.1 Candidatus Tayloriibacteriota bacterium | reverse complement strand
GGCGGCGCGTGAATTGTAAACACTGCCAAACAAAAGACAGTGGGATCAATCCAGTATCAGGGGTAGATGGGTTGTGCGCGCAGTGTCGCGGCGCATTGATGGGGGTTGCGTGAAAACAAAAAGTCGCTCCGTTCGTCTGAACTGCGGCCATTGGACGAACGCAGGTTTTCCGTGCCCTCTATGTGATCCTCGCCGCATTGCTGACATTACTTTCGTGGTGGAATGGTTCTTTTTAATTGTTTTGGGGATCGGCTTTTTGTTGGGGGCGTGGAGGGTGTTGTGGAGAACCTAGAGTTGTTGAGTAGGATTGTTGGGACTATGTTATTTTTGGGGATTATTTTATGCAGCGTATTGGGCGTGGTTACGTTGTGGCGGTAGGAAACCTACCCCATGCTTATCTTTTAGTGCGGAGGGGATAATGACTAATAAGCGAATCGTTCCGGTTTTACTTACCACCAGGCAAGCATGGCTTATTGTGGAGCAAATGGAAAAGGGATCATATTCATGGGATGATGCAAAAATTCGTAGAACTGCCGAAGAAATAGCAAAAAAGATACGTCGTATGTTAGGTATGGTCTATGCAGAGGCCAAGCCATGAAACCCAAAAAGAGGCTGGCAGTCTGGGTGACGATGAGAACCGGACTATGGTGCGAGAAGCTGCCATACATAGTCAGTATCGTGCCATGCGAAGAAGAACATGAAGAACTTGAGGCCCGAATCCAGGTGCGGCGAAAATGAGTGAAATAGAATACGATTGCGACGATCCATTTGAGTCCTTTGAAAGACTCAGAATCGAGAATGATCTTCTCAGGTCCCAGCTCGACTATCAGGCCACGACTATTACAAATCTTAACATTAGACTTCTGGAACTCCTGGCGGATGAAACGGAAAGACTGGATGGAGCGAAACGATGAAGCTAACCGACAAAGAAAGGTTGGATTGGTTATCTGTAGAATTAAAAGGGTATAGTATTATTCCAACCGACACAGGTTTATACGAGATAGATGATGGAAGAAAATTCATGTCGTTAAGAAAAGCCATCGACGCGGCCATGAAATCAGAGGCAGGAAAGAAATGATCACTACTGTAATTCTGTGGCTTGTGTCGTGTAATTTAATTGTGCTGTGCCTTGGTTGTTTTTTGATCGGCATGGAATTAATTGAAATGCGCTGGGCCATTGAAGATTTAAGCCGTTCCATAAAATCAGAGGCAGGGAGGAAGAATGGGTGAGGAACACGAACATGAGTTTGATTTTTGTATTTGTTCTCTTGAGGAACGGGATTTAAAAATAGCCGATCTCCGCAAGCGCGTGGAGGTTGCAGAAATGCAACATGGCACTATTCAACGAGAATACGTAGCTGACTGCGTATGGCTGTCCAATAAGATCAATTCCCTCGAATCCGAACGTGACACGGCCAAAGAGGAAATGCAGAAAATAATTAACACTCTCGAAGCCGACCTAGCCGCCGAGCGCGAGGCCAAGAAAGAAACAATAAAAGAACACGGTATCACGGAACGTAGGAATGAAGGCGAACCTGGGATGCCCCAAGGTCCATGCACCTGTAGAGTTTGCAGTGAAGCCAGATTGGAGGCTAGGATTGATGAGTTGGAAAGAAGGAATAATATATTTCAATCTCAAGATACCAAGCAGAGTGCATTTCATCATTCTATTGAATCGGCGCTACAAGGCAGGCTCAATCAACTTCTAAGTGATCTGGAATCGGTTTCACATTTCAGAGAAAAAGCAGAAGCTAAGGTAAAATCCCTCACCTCAGCCCTGGCCGTTGCGAGGGAGGCGTTGGAAAAGGTTGATAGTTTTGCGGGACACATTTACACCAATGCAGATCACGAATTTAGACAATGGCATTTGGATAATATGCTTTTGAAAGTAAAAGAAGCTCAGGCCGCCATAGATTCAGCAGGGAAGGGGGGAACTTGAAACGATATGAATGGTTGATCGGTTTAATAGGAATCGCTTTGTTTTTATGCGGAGCGTATCTATCTGGATGCGGACTCTGGCACGATAAGATGTACCCAAGTCCATGTTGGTTCGGATTGCCGAGGATGGTTTGCCGATGACCCGCCGCCGATGGGAGGATTGATAAAATGGAAGAAGCAACGAAAGCCATTATGTTCATAGTGATTTTTGTTATTGTGTTTGCATTGATTGCGCCGTGGATTATTAAATACTGGGACTGGGTGCTGAAATGACCCCCCAGCAATCAAGTCGGGACAATGGAGGAGTGAGATGAACACAACGACATTCGTGATTCTGTTTGCCGTTCTCGTACCGAGACAATCGTGCATTGATGCTTGGAAGGAACGGAACGATCCCAAAAAACAAGAAGCGGAATATCAGCGTTGCCTAAAAGAAATCGAAGGATCGCGCGATAAGAACGGGGCCTCGATTTTATATTGCACAAAAGAGCGGATTGGCTACGATCCAGAACCCGTCCAGCAATTCAGAATGAACGGCGACAGTTTATTTACCGCGCCGGAACCGACCAAAGATGAGCGGGACTGTTACGACATTTATCGCGGGTCTTTTTCTATTGTGGGGGTTAAGTGAGAATATTGGCCTTGACGTTGCTGTTAGCTGTCGGAGGTTGCGCCACTCCGTCTTGCCCAGCACCGCCACTCACGGATTACGTTGCCTGGGATGGGATGCTGGAAACGCTGACAACCGACTATATTCAACGGAATCATTTATGCCCATGAAATTCAGAAAGAAGCCAGTGGTGATTGAGGCGATGCACTATCATGGAGGCAATGCTTTCGATATTATTAGTTGGGCGCATACTGGAAGGCCCCCAGAAGCAAACTCAATAATTATTATGAGTTTTAATCAGGCACTTGAGATAAGAACACTAGAGGGACAAATGATTGCCTCAGTTGGGGACTGGATAATTCGTGGAGTAAAGGGAGAATTTTATCCGTGCCGATCTGATATTTTCGAGGCCACCTTCGAGAAGGTTGAGCAATGCCAGTTAAAATATTAAAAGGTTGTCCCCTCTGCGGCAAACAGCCGACAAAATCACTCTGGAAATGGGGCTGGTCTATCTTTCATCATGAGCATTTCCATGAGGTTAGGGTGGGGCCGTACAGGACAGAGAGATTAGCGGATGCGAGATGGAACAAGAGACAATGAGGTACTTGACACATAACTACGCAACGTGATACGATACACAACCTCTATATGAAAAAGAAATCATTTGAGCAGCGATTAAAAGACGGCGAGCTATTTACTTTGATTGGCGCCGCCTTGCAGACCGGATATTCCACGCAGCATTTGCGACGGCTGTGCTACAGCAAAAAGGTAGGCCACATCAAGCGCGGGAAAACGCAGATTTTTTTTACTGCGAAAGATTTGGATTTGCTGTTTGAGCGCATAGAACCGCGCCGTCGCCAAAATAGAGGAAAGTAACATGGCCCCTTCTCCAGTCCAAGAATACGCCGATGCCGGCTACGCGCTTATCCCGCTGAAAGGCAAGATCCCCAC
>JAHFMB010000098.1 GCA_023269245.1 Candidatus Tayloriibacteriota bacterium | reverse complement strand
GAGATGTTACAGCGTGCAAAGGAGTGAATAAGGTGGGCGATGAGTGGGAGACCATTCACCGGCACGAGCGGCTTCGGTAAATGGATTCCCTCCGACCTGAGTCGGGTTCCATCCCCTGCCGCTATGATGCCTGCTTTCATTCGTTCTGGTTCAAAATTTGTGAAAAGATACCAAAAATATGACAGATTTACAAACATTTTGGCTTGGAATGGCGAATACTTGACATAGAGATGAAAATTTTGTACACTTAGGGTGAGTTGGTTAGGGCAAGAACCAAGAAATGATTGGAGCATTAAAGATGGTGGACATAGGGAATAATTTTAATGGGCGGGAGTCGCATGACCAACAGCTACGAAAATTCCAGAACGCACCGGTGGCGCATAGATGGAGAGAAGTGACGAGTACTACGCTCATGAAGGAATGACTGGCATTAAGGAAAATAACGACAGAGGTGCCGGCATTACACTAGTTAGCCGTAATGCCGCGGTGAATCGAACCCACTCCCATCAAGGGAGAATAATCATACACAACCTATCTCAAGGAGGTTCTTATGAAACAACGTCTTTCCGTGTTCGGAATAGCAATTGCCCTGTTCAGCGGGACGGCGCTTTCCCAAACGGCAACCAATTTCGGCGTCGAGGCCGGTTTAAATTTCGGTAACTCAACAACTTCTCCAACGTCATTATCAACCACTGCTCGAACAGGCTTGATGATCGGGGGATTTGCCGACATCGGCTTCTCAGAAATGATTTCCTACAGGGAGAAGTTTACTACATTCAGAAAGGTGCGGAATTCTCAATTGTCACATCTTCAGGGTCTGTAACCGCGACGGCGAAGTTCAACTACCTTGAACTTGCGCCATTGTTGAAGTTGAAATTTGGAACCAGTGAATTCAAGCCGTTTGTTTTCGCGGGTCCCAGCCTTGGTATCAATCTCAGCGCAGAAGGAGAGTCCAAGAGTGGTACTCAATCAAGCACGACCGACCTGAAGAGCACTACTGAATCAACGGACTTCGCTTTAGCTTTTGGAGCGGGAGGTGAATTCAAAGTAGGTCCAACAACCGGATTGATGATTAGCATCCGGTATTCCCTTGGCCTGAGCGACATCGATAAAGATGCAACCTCGTCGTGGAAATCCAATGGCCTCCAGCTTTTGGTTGGTGCGAAGTTTGGTATGTGACACGCGCGGCACTACGGCTAACAATCGCAACCACGACGTTCGCTCTTTTTGATATGAGATTATTGTGCTCACTCCATGCCGCCCCTCATTTGATAGATGCTGGTGGGGCGGCACGGCGTGGTTGCTCGAACGTTATGCGATATCTGGCTGGCAAACTACTCTCATCTGTTCACGTATTCAAATTGTTAGGTTGTAAAAATAGATTGATCTTATTCACTACTTAAGGAGTTATGTTTATGAAGATACTCATATTGGCCTTCTTTTTTTCCAATGGGCTTATCGCATTGGCCCAGAACCAATTTGTTAATCCTGCTGAATTAGTAAAGCCGTCAGGGTATACACATGTGGTAGTATCGCAAGGTGTTGGCAAAATTGTTTATATATCTGGCCAAATTCCATTTAACGCACAAGGTAAACTAATAGGAAAAGGTGACTTCAGGGCACAGGCCATTCAAGTGTATCAAAATTTAAAAGTGGCTCTTAGTGCATGTGGGGCTGATTTTAGTAGTGTGGTTAAGATGAGTACGTTCATTGGCAATTATAGTCCTGAATATTTAAAAATCGTTAGGGAAGTGCGTAGTATTTACTTGCCAAAGGAGAATCCTCCCGCAAATACGACAGTTGGAGTTACATTATCTCCGGATGTGTTGATTGAGATAGATGCGATCGCAGTAACGAAGTGAAGGTAAGAACCGGCCCGACATCGCCTAACAAGGCCACACACGTTCGCTCGGCCTTTGGCCTCGCCTATATCGTGGCACGAATAGAAGAAAGTTTTTTGATACCCCGCGCCACGACACAGCAGTGTGTGGCCGGATCGTTATACGCCACGTGGCTCACTAATCATATGATGGCTGATCAATACTACATAAGAAACCTAATTGTCCAGTTCGATCTGCCTTTTGTACTCCGGGTTGTCGATTCAATCCGCCAGGAGACAGTGCCTGAAAACTATGAACATTACGTTTTCGAATATGATGACCTTCCAATGATGGTCCGATTTGAAAAAAAGATTCGAGACCTGGGGGAGTCAATTTCGCGATTGAGGATCATCGTGGTCTCTTCAATTATTCCACCACGCAAGTATGGTTTGATGACAAGTTATTCAGAGCTATTAAGCTTGGGAGCGACTACCGTGAACACCGTGATCTCATTATGACCTATACATTGGGAGGCCTCAATCGTTTCTTAGACCTCTACCGACGAGAGACCAATTCATATTGGATTCATCCAATCAATTACGGTCAAATACCTCATATTCTTATGGTCGGAATAAAACACAATGGCGGCGACGAAGATTCATACTCCTTCACTGAATATGGGACTGGTATTGCACTTGGTAGCCTAATTGACGAGCTGCAAGATGCCGCTTTGCGTTCCGATCTGTCCTCCAATTGGCTTCCCGACGACTTGGATCGTTTCTACTATAATGTTCTGGACCTTTTCGACCTAGAGGACTATTGGTCTGCAGTGTTGGCAGTCGAAATATACTTTGAGGCAAAATTGTCGCGATTCCTGAGGGCACGGTTTTCGAAAACCGGACTGACTGAGCCCGAGATTGAAAGGCGTTTCGAAACCGAAAAAGGTTTCCCGAGATCAGCAACAGATCTAATCAAGATCTATGTTTTTGGTCCTGCGGGAATTTCCGTCAGCGATGAATCGCACTCTCTTGCACAGATATTTAATAACTGGTGTGTCAATGCTCGCGACCTTCGAAATATGGTTGCTCACGGCAAAAAATTCGCCGTTTCTAGGGATCAAGCTAGTCTTGCAATCAGAACAGTTAACTCATTCATTTCACAATTGATCCCATATCTGTCTTGACAGACGCTTACTAGTTTCCGTGGAAGCCACGCAGCGCATAACAAGCAAAACACCAACGTTCCATCATTTGAAATGAATTATTGTTGTCGCTCCATTGCTTTTGGCGCGAGAGAATTTGTCTTTCACAGCACCAAAAGCAACGGCGTTGTTTGCCGAGACGTTAGCTGAAATTGATTTGCTTTCTCCATTGAATCTCAGAGGATATGAAATGATGGCAAGACTGGCTCAATTTGTTTTCATCATACTATGCTGCGCACCGCAGTTGCCTGTTTGTCAACCGAAGAACCGGCTTGCCGGCAAGGCACAGGAGAATCAACAACTTTCTCAATTCATCGGCCGCTATCGGATGATGGATGAATCCGTCCTCATCGTGGATGTTGAGGACGGGAACCTGACCGCGCGACCGATTCTCTGGAAATCCACTCAGTTTCTTCGTTCAGCAGCAAGAGATACGTTCGTCGTCGACGATCGTCTCGACCGACAACTCGTTTTTCTCCGCAATTCAAAAG
>JAHFMB010000015.1 GCA_023269245.1 Candidatus Tayloriibacteriota bacterium | reverse complement strand
AACGGTGTCATTTGGAGAGCCTGTCATGCCATCTATAGATCCCGGAGCATTGAATGGAGCCTCTGAGCTCTTGGCCCAGCAGTGCAAACAGGAAGCGAACGCGATTATGGCCAAGGTGGCTGAACTCAAGGGGTAGCTCGGTTTGGCGGGTCTTTTTCGCCTATAGTTTTGTACGCCGTTTGCAGATTAGATGTAAGTTTTTCAATATGTTCGCGCTGCTCAATTTCGTGGAGCGTGCTGCGAATGATGAGGATGCCGAAAATGATGCTGATTGCCAGGAGGCTTGTTGTGAGGAGGAGTTCATCGGAAGTTTTGGAAAGCAATAATTTTCCTAAGATGATAGTCCATAGACTGAAAGTGGCTATCTCTATAGCTATAATTTTGATATTAAAAAAGTGGTATTTTACTATTGTGTAGGTAAGAAAAATTAAAAAAATCAAAAGACCAAGACTATCGAATGTGCTTGAAATAAATAATGAAAAAAAATACGGAGCGACGAAACTTGTGATTGTTATTACTACAAGTACAATTATTGTACCGATTAAGATGTTTGTTATTTGGGTACGGTTTCTTTGGTTGCTGTTATTTCGTCGTGTTTCAATCAACTTTTTAATAATCAAAAAGCAATACGTGAAATAATAAATTGCATATAGAAACAGACCCCATCCTAGACTACCATAGAAGACATTACTCGAGCTTGTTTCGCTGATTGATCTGGCAATAAGATTTGGTGTATATGATATTAAAGCAAACAATAAACCGAACAGAATAATCATATGTATTTTCTTATGTCTAGCTGGGGTGCCAGAAACTATATGAACCCACACCAATCCAATAGAAATAAATATCGCTCCAATTGCAAAAGTTGTTTGAAGCCAAAATATTGATACGAATGTATCAGCAAAAAAGTTCGAAGCGTTCCAAAGTGCAGCAAAAAAACATAATAACGAAAATATTTTATTACTCGTGTTGCCTGGGCCCTGTGAGTACACAAAAGCCCCGAGACAAATATTAGTAAAAATTACAATAATTGGTATTACGTGGAGGGACATACGTTATATTAATGAATGTTTGCGCATTCTGAACCGTATTCAATGGTACTGTAAAAACAGATTCCCACCATAGGTAAATACATGATACAATATTTTCATGCATTTCGGAGAACACTTAATGATTGATGGCTATGGTGGTGATAATCGGAAGCTTAATGACAAAGACATAGTTTTAAGTTTTCTAAACCAACTTGTCGCTGATTTAGGTATGAGATCATTATCTGATGCCCAAGTCTTTTATGCTCCTGGTAATAATATAAAAGATCCTGGGGGATGGAGCGGTTTTGTTGTTATACAAGAGAGTCATATAAGTATCCACACTTTTCCAGCGAGACGCTTTGTGAGTGCAGATGTCTATACATGCCAAAACAATTTAGATGTCAAGATGATTACAGACTTCATTAGGGACACGTTTTTATTGGTGGATATTGAATCAAATTTTGTTGTTCGCGGAAAACAATATCCTAAGAAAAATATTGCTTAGCATCACATGGAATTCATATCAGACACACTCAATAGCCTTATAGTGATGCACAATCTCGATGCTCGTGTTTTTATCTTTGTTTATTTTGTTTCTTTTATTCCTTTTTATCTTGGTTATTTTCTGCTTATTTATGGAACGGCACGAAAATTAAAATGGTCAGACGTTCACTCGTTAAACTTTAAAGGTAAATTTACCTGGAACTCAACGGCGCTGTCAGGTGTCTATGTACATTTATTTGGTAGAATGATGCCGTATGCATACATAGTGTTTTTTGGGTCGAATTTACCGATATATATTTATATACTTGTATTCTTGATCCTTTTAATCTCAATATTTTTTTTCTTTAGGCGGTTACGAATTTCCAAAATTAGATCAGACATGAGTTCTGTAGATATTAAACTAGATTTCGTTGTCTCAGATATTACAGAAATGAATCGGCTTTGGGAAATTTATGGCGAAACCTTTGAACCAGTCAATAAGATAACACCATGTAAACAAAGTCTAGACAAGGAACACTTTTTTAGTGTTTTAAAAAGCACATCAGTACGGAAATATCTATTAAAGCCTCCCGAAGGATTCATTATTGGTATAGGGTTGGTTACTAATGATTTTTCTAATACGCCATGGATAAGTGAGGATTATTTTCAAGAAAATTATCCAGTTGAATGTGGCAAGAAATTGGCGTTTTATTTTATGGGTCTTGCGATTGACAAAAATTTTCGAGGTAGAAGGTATTCAATCTCTTTGATAGAACATATAATTGATGATTTACCGGAAGGTGCAATTATGGGATTTGATCATTCAAAAAATGTGAACCCCTTGTTACATCATTTTACTCGTATAGTCAAACAAGCACGGATTATTGAAAGGCGAAGAATTGATTCGCAACATTATCATGTTGTACAACATAGAAAATAATCATGATTTTTAATACTTTATCAATAATGACGTTGGCGTTGTCAGTCTTATTGGCTGGATACGTATATTTGAGTAATCGGAGGAGTGATGTGAATCGTACTTTTTTGTTCTTAATTTGTGGTGCTCTTCTTTGGATTTTGGCTAATTTTATGACAGATACTTCCACAGAAGTATTTATAATAAAATTTTGGAGCAAAGTCACAATTGTTGGTCCAATTTTTATTGCATATTTTTTTTATCGGTTATCAATTTTATTTCCAAGAAGGAAAGTGGAGGCAAAACGATTGAATATTGTCATTGTAATTGTGACGTGTATATTACTGGCTTTTGTTCCAACTGACTTGAATATTGTGAGTGTTTACTTTCTTCCTGATAATATCCCAGCAATTAATCCAGGGGCACTCTATATAGCTTTTTTGATTTATTTTGCAGTTTTACTTGTAATTGCATTTCGAAATATTTTTGATGGTTACAAAGGATATAATCCTGTTGAAAAGCAACAAGCAAAAAGTATTTCACTGGGTTTAGGAATATCAGTGCTATTTGGAAGCTTAGCTAATCTGATTTTGCCACTTCTAAATCATTCTGAATTTGTAAATTATGGACCTTATTTTATTTTGATATTTATTGTTTTTACCTCATACGCGATTATTCGTCTTGGAATGTTTAATGTAAAAGTAATTGTCACTCAACTCCTTGTTTTTGTTATATGGATATTTGCTTTTCTGAGAGTTCTTTTTGACGAATCACTTCTAGATCGATCTTTAGATGCTGGGCTTTTTGTAGTTCTGGTTATTTTTGGCGTTTTAATTATAAGAAGTGTAATTAAGGAAATTAATCAACGCGAAAAGATTGAACTCCTCGCAGCCGATCTCCAAAAGGCGAATTCTCGCCTTACCGAGCTTGACCGCCAGAAATCTGAGTTCGTGTCATTTGCTACACACCAGCTTCGTGCGCCGCTGACAGCCATGAAAGGGTATGCGTCGCTTATTCTAGAAGGGGATATGGGAAAGATCACGAGCCAGACAAAGGACGCGGTTGGGCGCATATTTGAATCGACGAATACACTGACGAACATTGTTGATGATTATCTGAACGTGACGCGCATTGAGCTGGGAACGATGAAGTACGCATTTGAAACAATCGATTTTAAAACACTTGTCGAGGATGTGATAGGTGAGCTCAAACCGAATATTGACAAGGCTACCAAGGTCAAATTCCTTTTTGGCGCGGAGAATGCTGGTACGGACTATCGCATCACCGCGGACCGGGACAAGCTCAAGCAGGTCATCGCCAATCTTATTGATAATTCGCTCAAATATACGCCGAGCGGTTCGGTGGGTGTATCGCTGTCGTTCAATCGTGCCAAACATAAGTTTGTATTTATGCTCAAAGATACCGGCATCGGTATTGCACCAGAGACGCTACCTCATTTATTCAACAAGTTTACTCGCGCAGGCAATGCCAACAAGACGAATATAAAAGGAACGGGACTGGGGTTGTTTGTAGCAAAAGAAATTATTGTCGCACATCATGGCACTATTCGTGCCGAATCGGATGGAGAAGGGAAGGGGTCAACATTTATTGTGGAATTGGAGCCATTCGCAAAGGCGTGATCTGCCAATAAAAAAGCAACCGCCGGGAGAATGGAACTCCGGGCGGTAGATGCTTGTGGAGGGGGATTAACTCCACTCCCCATGGTCGTACTCCATTTGTATGACGGAGTCGCCCATTTTCATGCGCCGCCAAATCGAAAGATGTGGCAGCCAAGAGGCAATGTTCGAAAGAGAAGAAACGGGTCCTCCTTCCGCAAAACCCCTGAGCTGACTTATGGCGGCAGCTCGAGCCTGTTTTCTCTCCTGCACGATCGCTCGCGTCAGAGAGAATTCGTCCGGCTCGCCCAAGGGCAAGTCAGACCCTTGTGGTGGCAAAGAACGTTTCATACAGCCTCTATTCTATCACCAAAAATAAATAAAGTCAATAGCACGAACAGATGCTATGGAGGGTCTATTTCTAGGGCTGTTTTTGAATAGTCGAGCTACTTGTGGATAACTCGCGGGGATGCGAGCGGAGCAATCCTTGTGGGTGTGGATAACTTTTTAGAGGGTAGGGGAGTTTCTAGTTTTTCAGGGCCTCATCAATAACCGCCTTCACATCTGCACCATCCGCCTTGCCTGACAGCTCTTTCATAATCATGCCGGTGAGTTTTCCTGCCTGTCCGGCAGGCAGGCCGCCTGCTTTTACATCAAATGTACCTGCATCCTTGAGTGCCGCAATGCGCTGCCCCACAATCTTGGTGATCTCATCACGGGACATGAGTGCTGGTAAAAATGAATTGAGTATGACAAGTTCTGCTTTTTCTTTGTCGGCAAGATCGGTGCGACCTCCCTTTTCAAATTGCTCAATCGAGTCCTTGCGTTGCTTGGCGCTGCGTTTGATGAGGGCAAGCACCTTGTCATCAGAAAGAAATTCAGTAGTAACGCCGGCAGCAATCATTTCGTTCATGCAGAGCGCATTGAGGCCGCGCAGTACCTCAAGACGCAGTGAATCCTTTGCGCGTAACGCACTCGTAATTCCCTCTTTGATAGTTTTGTGAATCATATAAGTAACATCATAAGGTATGGTGAGGTACCGCGCTAATCGGCGATCTTCTTCATATGTTTCGGTAACAGCTCGAGCGTTACAATCTCTTGTGCGTGCGTTTCGGTTTTGCGGACTATGGCAGTACGCTCGACGGCTTCTTTTTTGCCCATGACAATAATGTACGGCGTGTGATACTTCTCGACCGACGATACCTGCGCGCCAAGACGATCTTTGGCCAATGAAAGATACAAAGGAACTTTTACCTGGCGGAGACTCTCGATAATCTCGAGCGAGATAAGCTTTGATTCGAGTCCGAGCTGGATAAATGAGGCTACTGGTCGGCGCATCTTCTTGACGGGTTTGCGCAGGCGAGGGTCTGAGTCGGGAACCAACAGTGATATGCCGACGCCGGGAATGTCGCGCTTCATGGCAAGGCGCTTGGCAAGGCCGTTGTAGCGGACGCCGAGGGCGAGTACGCGCTGCAGTTTCCCTTTTTTATCTGCGATTTCGGTATTGACGATAGTGAAGATAGTCTCGGTGCAGTATTTGCGGTTGCCGATGAGGGCGTTGTTGATGGTATAGGGAATCTTGAGGGCTTCCAAATATTCAAGGGTCTCCTCCAAATGCCGCTTGCTTGTTTCAGAAAGAAAATCCATCGCTCGTGGCGCGTGTTCATTGAGTTCGCGGGCGCCCGGTGCGTGAGATGCGAGCAATTCAAACACATCCCGCTTCATCAACTGGCGGCACTCCGGCGTCATGCTGTTGATATTTTTACGGTAGTAGGCGGTGAGTTCGCGGGCGAATCGTGCGATAGAGTCGCGGTCGCCGATGGAATTGATCTCAACAGCGGTGGATCCGTATCCCTGCTCCATAAGCATCACGCGTGCGGCCTGGATCAATGTCGCTTCCGCAATGGCGCCTGATGAACCGAGAATTTCCAAATCAGCGTAGCGATGGTACCCGCTTTTCTTGATAGCGCCGCGGCAGGGATCTTTGAAATACATCATGACCGGCTGAGGCAACGACTGGAGATCGTGCTCCTGATACATACGCATCACAGCAATTTTTTCTTCGGCATGAAGGGGCAGTTTGCCGTGGCGCTCTGTCTCATCATCGACATAGTCTCCTTCGAGTATATCTTTCGCGGCATCAAGATCTTGTTTGATGATGCCCGGGCTTTTCATCGGGGTGAAGCCGTAATAGACGGCAATCTCACCGATTTTGTCGAGATGATCATACTGGATAAATTTCGCATCAATCTTTGCAGGCTTCTTTTTTTTGGCTGTCATGGTGGTGGTGCTATTCTTGATAATCTCCCGGTAGGACGCTGACCGCGCTCAATGGCGTAAGCCGTATGATCGGGCGGCCGATAATAAGTTCTTTCCGAAGTGGTCCCCAGAGGCGCGAGTCGGCGCTTTGGGCGCGGTTGTCTCCCATGACAAAATACTCAGTCTGTCCAAGCCTTTCGAATAAGGAATCTGTCGAGATGTGGGACGAATCGATATAAGGCTCTTTGAGCTGGAATCCGTCCGGATGCTCGGTGTTCTTTATGGTGACCTTGCCACTGATGACTTCGACCGTTTCCCCTGGCAGTCCGATAATACGCTTGATGTAGTAGATGCTCGGGTTATTTGGGTATTCAAACACAATCACATCCCCGCGTTGCGGATTTTCAAAACGATAACTTACTCTGTCTACAATGAGAAATTGGCCGGTGGAGAATGTTGGATCCATCGATGCTCCTTGGACGATAAATGGCTCGGCAATAAAGAAGCGGACCGGGAGCGCAATGACGAGCGCAATGATAATGACATGGACCCATTCCCGGAAACTTTGGAGTATTGTTTTTGAGGGGCGGGCGGGGTAAACGGTGTTGGTCTGTTGTTGATCCATGAAAAAAGAGATTATGGGTCCATTTTACTACCAAATCATGTTTGACACAAGAGTTTTTTGCATGTTCTGACACATGTGCGTATTCAGGTGCGCCTTTCCTCTTTTTTCATTTCGCTGTACACTTCTCGCATGCCATATATCATCGCAGGGCTCGGAAATCCGGGAGAAGAATACACAAACACGCGGCATAATACCGGTCGCTTTATTGCAGATATCATCCATGATGAATTTGGAAAGGGGGATTTTGAATTCAATAAAAAAATAAATGCGCTCATCGCCGATGGAAAGATCGGCACAGAGCGCGTCACATTCATCAAGCCGGAAACATTCATGAACAACTCCGGCAAAGCTATCGCCCAGCTGGTCAAAAGCGTCAAGGCAGCAGGGAAATTGGTCGTCATCTATGACGATTTCAACTTGCCGCTTGGCCGTATCCGTATTTCATACAACAGAAGTTCGGGAGGACACAATGGGCTGGAGTCTATTATCAAAGCGATCAAAACGGAAGGCTTTGTCCGCATTCGTATCGGGGTTGCGCCGGAAAATGCACAAGGCAATGCCAAGACGCCGCACGGTGATGAAAAAATCGAGAAATTTATTTTAGGCAAACTCAAGGATGAAGAGCTCAAGGAGCTGAAAAAAGTTGGCAAAAGGGTATCGGATGCAGTGGAAGTCTTGGTCCGTGAGAGTAGAGAGAAGGCGATGAGCATATTTAATGCCGGATAATACGGCTGTTGTCCACAGGTGCAGAAATTACCCTCATTTTTGTTGCTATAATTGAACGAGCTATGGCAACCACATCAGGGGGCTTTTATTCATATATACAAGAGAGTGGCCATCATGATGTATGGAAGATCATCGTGCTGGTTTTTGTCGTTGCGGTCATCGTGGTGCTTGGGTGGTTGTTTTCATCCGATGACACCATAGCTCCAACGGTTGTGCCACAAGCGGTAGTTACGCGGCCTTCATTGAGCGACGCTGAGCGTCAAGCTATCATGGCTACACCTTCGGGTCTCGTAGCGGACACATCGCTCACCGACAAACAACGGACGACGGTGATGACATCATCAAGCAAGACAATCGCTCCTGACAAGACAATGACTGATGCACAGCGCCGCCGACTCATGGGTACGCAATAATATTTATAGTAATTTAGTATCATTAGCAACATTAATAATTCAACACGTATGAAGCACATATCACCACATATCGCCAAGGTCGCAACCGTTACAGGAATATTTCTTGGAGCGTTTGCCATTTCAGTTCTAGCAGGTACATGGACGGCTCCGGCGACCACGGCTCCTGGAGGCAATCCGGACGCGCCACTCAATGTGGGATATGGTGTGCAGACGAAACAGGGAGGGATTATTTTGAATAGTCTTGATTCGACCGCAGGCAATCCCGTCATGAACTATGGTCTGTGGGTAGTGAGCGCGCCAATCAAAGCCGGTGGTGGTCTTATTATTGAGACGCGGACCAGTGATCCCGCAAGTCCTGAGTCAGGAAGAATGTGGCTGAGGACGGATTTGTAATTGTCTTTGTAAAACCTATGTATATCACTACCCGAACAGCTCTGCGTAGAGCCGCGAAGTATGCGGCAGCAGCGTTTGTCATCACATTATTTTTTTCCGTCAATATTGTCTCTGCTCAAGTATGCACTGATATCGTGAATGTGAGCGCCTCATACAAAGTGAAAGACTCGGTCGCATATGGAGGAGGTATTTATACAGTTGGAACCACATATGGCGTAGGTGGAGTGGGGTGGCGCATCGAGAGGCGCGATCAGACCGGGGTAGTATCGTGGTCACAGACTGAACAGCCGTCGACCTATGCTGACGAAGCCTTTGATATAGCGGTTGATAGTAGCGGCATATACATAGTCGGGTATGAATCCGTCAGTTCAAGTGTCACGCGTTGGCGCATTGAAAAAAGAGACCTTGCGACTGGCGCGTTCGTGTCCGCGTTTGATACTGATGGTGTTATATCGGGCGTACAAGGTTCTGGCGCGCAAACCTACGCGTGGGGCGTAGCAGTGAGCGGGTCCTCACTGTATGTTGTGGGTCAAGATGATTTACTGGGGAATAGTGAGTGGCGTATTGAAAAAAGGGACGCAACCACAGGAGCTCTGATAGGCGGGTTTGGTATATCGGGCGTTGTCACGAACAATCCAAGTTCGAATAACGAAGGAGCGAGTGGTGTCGCCGTCGACGGAACAGGAATCTACGTCGTAGGTACAGACCAGCTCACAGCCGGGGATATCCGTTGGCGCACGGAGAAGAGGAATCTAAGTACGGGTGCTCTAGTAAGTGGGTTTGGCGCCTCTGGCGTACTTACAAGCAATCCGACAGCGGGCAATGATTCGGCATTTCGAGCCGCTATTGATTCGAGTGGGTTGTATATATTTGGTTTTGATTCGAACGCCGGTTCCGAATGGCGAACAGAAAAAAGAGACTTGACAACCGGTGCGTCGTTATGGGCGCAGGTCGGTTCAGGCAGCGGATCGAATAACATCGCCATCGATAGCACCGGAATATATTTGGCGGGAACAAAAGATTCGGCTTTTTACGCGGAAAAGAGAAACCTGAGCACTGGTGCAGTGTTGTGGAATCAGACGAGCGATCCTACGGCCAACGTAGACGAAGCATGGTCGGTCGCGGTTGATTCGACGGCGTTGTATCTTGGAGGTAATCAGTACGATACGGCGACAAACAACGGATGGATGAGTTTGTGGAGGGTGGAGAAAAGAAATTTGGTTACTGGCACTGCAGTTACTCAGTGCACTGGTTCCTCTTACGTTGATATCGGTTTGCGTGTTAAGGAAGCGGGAGTTTCGATGCCTACCGCGATTGCAATCGAGTCCAACACTGCTACCAATGCCGGCTACGATTTTGGCGGTATATATGGTTCAAAAGCTGGAGAAGAAAATCCATTGACTGGAGGATTCAGCTGCCCATCGGGTGTCGGATATACTTCGGTGCAACTCCAAAAATCGTTTCCGCGTTTGAATTCGAGCATCTATTATTGTTATCGCCCAAGTAGTACTTCCGGAGGAGCCGAGGCTGATTTTGGAGGCTTGTTTGTTCAATCATCGAACAGTACACACACCTATACAAATCCGCTGACAGGAGCCATGTCATGTCCGAGTGGATACACGACGAGCAGCACCTACGGCAGTCTCTCAACGAGCGCAGGATTTGTTCCGGCCTATACGCTTAGGTATTGCTACAAGGATGTTACCTCGCTGGCGGATAGTGCCCGGTTGCAGAATGATTTTGGTGGCATGAATAACTCCATGGAATGCACAGGGCCTCAAGTTGCCGCATGTGGACTTGGAGGCACCAATCCGCTTATCGTTAATAACCCGCTGACAGGCGGCCAGTCATGTCCCTCAGGCTTTACGAAAACTGCCATGCACACCCCGTCGCTCTACTATGACCCAAGCGAGTCAACAGTTGCGGATATTGACATTGGGTACTGCACCAATGCTTCGTCGGCCGCCTCCCCACTCCGTATCTCGAAGAATGGAACAATGTATGGTGTTGCCCTTGTCGATCCGTCAGATCCTGCGGCTACCAGTATTCGCATCAAGGTTGCGGGCGCAATTAAGGCACTGAGGAAGTTTGTGGATTCGGTCGTTAATTTCCCGGACAAGTCGGCTACTGCCATCGGCAGCTGCGTTGGGGGCAATATGCAATTCCAAGCCACGATTTCTATTTCAAATACATGGTCGGTCAGTTCGGATTTTGTAAGGACAAGTATTCACCCACTGGGCAGCGAGTCGGCACCTTCATCCTTTTCTGTAGCTGCAAATTCAACGCTTGCTAGAGGGGGTTTTGGATCGCTCAATGCGCCCAATTGCGATTATGTGCTTCCAAATCCGCCCTATGGAAGCGGGTCCGGTTACGCTGATTATAATGTCTTACAGGGTGGTTCGGTTGTAGATACAGTACGGTATTCGTGGGATTACGCCATCTAAGTGTGCGATGAACAAAAAACACCATTATGGTGTTTTTTGTCGTGCACAGAAATCCCGTGTGGTTATTTCGTACCTGTGTATGCAAGTGCCATCTTTTGTTCCTTCGGATCGAAGAGACTAATCTTGAACGGATAGGTTTTGCCGAGTTCGAGTGTCTTTCGTAACTTTTCTTCCGAACCGAATTCGGAGACGTGAACCAGTCCTGCAACGCCTTCCTCAATGGAAGCGAGGGCGCCATGCTTGTTGAACTTGATGATGACGCCGGTGACTGCCATATCCTTCTTGTACTTCTTGGCGGCTTCGCTCCATGGGTTTGGCTTCATCTGCTTCAATGAGAGGGAGATCTTACCGTCCTTGATCTCGATGATCTTGGCTTTGATTTTTTGGCCGACCTTCACAAAATTGCGCGGATCGTCGACGAGACCCCAGTCGATCTCTGAAATATGGACAAGACCTTCGAGACCTTCCTCGAGTTTGACGAAGACACCAAAATCAACAACGCCCGTGACGAGACCGTCAACTTCATCGCCAATCTCGTATTTGCTGACCACCTTTTCCTTTTCCTTCGTTTCTTGGCCTTTTTCGGAGAAGATAAGCTTTCCTTCTTTCGGATCAGCAGTAATAATGGCAACCTGGAGACGGGTGCCGACCAATTTTCTCAATTCTTCTAGAATCTTGTCCTTGTCGCCATCGGCAACCTTGGGATAATGTTCGCTCTTGAGCTGTGATGCGGGGAGGAATCCGATGATGCCTTGCCATTCAATCATCAGGCCGCCCTTGTTGGCTTCTTTGACCAAGAGATCAAGCGTACGCTTTTCTTTGATGGCGACTTCTGCTTCGCTCCAGATGAGAGCTTGGCGGGCTTCCTTGAGGGACAATTCGTAATAACCATCCTTGTGCGCGGTATCGACGATCTTGGCGGCAATGACATCGCCGACATTAATCTTCTTGATAACATCGCGGGCGATGATAAATTCGCGGCCGTAAATAATACCGGTACCGAACGGTGCGAGGTCAACGAAAACTGCTGACTTTTCGATGGCGATAACTGGCCCTTCGACAAGATCGCCAATGATCGGCGGGTTCTTCATGGATGCAATAAAACCGCCCATGACACTGGCTTTTTGTGCGTCAGTGAGCTCCATATCATCCTTCTTTTTTGCCTCGCCGACTGGCTTGGACTTTTTCTCGGCCTTTTCAGGTGAGATTTCGCTTGTTGCTGCCACCGTTTCCTTGACTTCTTCCTTTCCAACTAACGTCTCTTTTAATTTTTTGAACATGTGTTTTCGCGCTCCGCTTTTTAGGTTATTAATGCGTCCTGTTTCGCCGTTGCTACGTAGGACATAAAGTGCGGGATAACGCGGAATTGATAAGATCTGAACGAACACAGCGATGATATCCTACAATTGCTTTTTTGTCGAGATGGAGCTAATCTCAATGTTAGGAGGCACAACATGGTGACAACACGAAAGAAATCAACACAGTGGAAGATTCTGTGGGATCGCGCCATACGGCTCAAGGACGTCTTGCTCAAGGTGGCGGCGCAGCGAACTCAACAAAGGCGTTCACGCTTGCAAAGGGAGCTTGTCAAAGATCTCCGTTGGAAGCTCAAGCTCAACAAACGCGTTCGTACGGCGCGGGAGGGCCTGCTCACATGAGAAGAATTATGCCGTGGACGATCGAAGGCTTCGAGCGGTGGCTGAAAACCCTGTCGTATGAAGTTCGTCGGACGGTCGTAGCTGATGTCCACCAGTTCTATGGAGACGAAGGGGCTCAAAAACTGCGCCTCAAGGAATGGTATGCTCACCTGGTCAAAGGCAAGCCGCTACCGCCAATCGGCGAGATCGTACGGCAGCCGGAGACGCCGGAGTCACGACAGGCGCTCGAGGAAGTCAAACGGAGAATGGCGATACGTCATCTTCCGACCACACGCAGGGAGCGGATGACACTCCACTCACTTCCGGACGGCCCGCGCCGGCGTCTGCCAGGATCGCAATGTCCACCATGGCCATGGCCACACTAGCCAGGCCCGCAATTCAGGGAGTTGCGGAGCCTTTTTTTATTTGCGGAAATTTGCTAGCATACTGGCTACATATGATCATCAACTATCTTGGCGGACAATTTGTGAAGATTCAGTTTGGCGACACAACGCTCGCATTCAACCCTGTTTCAAAAGACTCAAAACTCAAGGCGGCGAAGTTCGGTGCGGACGTTGTTTTGACTAGCGTCAATCACCCTGACTTCAACGGAGTCGATCAGGTGACATTTGGCGACAAAAAACCGTTTGCTATTTCAGGACCGGGCGAATATGAAGTCAAAGGAGTCTTCATCAAAGGTTTTGGATCGGAGTCTAGCTATGACGGGGAGAAGCGCATCAATACCATATACACCGTAACGCT
>JAHFMB010000014.1 GCA_023269245.1 Candidatus Tayloriibacteriota bacterium | reverse complement strand
TGTCATTTTGATAACCACAACCCAAATGAATCAATATTTTCCCGTCCTCATTATGTGGCAGTGCTGGCGGATGTATTAATCGTTTTGCCCCGTACCACGCATTGGTCATAAGAAATTTCGTCTTCAGTTTGACAGGTCTAAGGATTTTTCGTATTTTTTTATATATGGTGTGTATGGGCATGGTATGCGTGTATATGTATGTGACCATAGTATCTTAAATCATATTTTTTGTCATTACATGAGCCCTCTAGAAATTTTCTCAAAAATGAGGTACAGTCATGTTTCAAACCTCATTATCACGATGGAACACCCTACGCCTGCAAAGCCCGCAACACCAAAGCCGTTCTACAAGACGTACCTCAAAGGGGAGTTCTTTTTTGGCATCTGGAACGTGGTGTCGCGCGGTGTTGGTTTTTTCAACACCCTAATCGTACTTTCGAAGCTCACGGTGTATCAATACGGTGTATTTCAGCTTATTCTGTCGTCCTTTTCGGGTATTGCAGTATTTATGGGATTGGGAGGAGAGACGATGCGCAATGATATTCTCCGCTATGTGGGTGAGCAGGATATTCCGCGTGCCAAGAGACTCTTCTATGAATCGACGACTGTACGCGTAGGAATCGGCATCATTTTGTGGGCAGTCATATTCTTTGGCGCATCATTCTTCTTCTCAAAGTATAGTGCGGATTTCATATTCTATATCCGCATCATGTCATTTTTGTTTCTTCATGATGCAATACTTCCTTCGCTGCGTCTGGCCTTGGAAGCCGAGAAAAAGTTCAGTTTGATCGCCAGCAGATCGTCCATCAGCCGGTTTATCCAGCTTGCTATCATTGCCTGGTTTTATTTCTTTGCAACAGTCGGACTCAAGGAGGTCATTATCTCGCTTGTCGCCGCATCGTATATCTCAATTATTTTCATGGTTGTTCCTGTGATTAAAAGTTATTTCAAACTGTGGCGGCCGCATCCAGTTGCCCATGAAATGATGATTGGGAAACTGTTGTTTTCATACGGAAAGTGGGAGCTTCTGCGTCCGGTTGCGGCCAAACTAGTTGATTTTGTCCAAGTATGGATGACCAAGTTCTTGATCAGTACCGAGGCGGTCGCTATATTCTCAGTTGCCCAAACGATGATTGGGACGCTGGCAAACTTTATGCCGGTCAATACATTATCGGTGTTGATACCGCTCCACATCGCCGAAAAAGAGAAGCTGCAGAAGATCTACAATGTGGGAACAAAGTACCTCATATTATTCTCGATAGCGGTCGGAATCATTGGTCTGATTGCAGCCCAACCTTTTATTCACATATTCTTTCCGAAATATATTGCATCGCTTCCGTATTTTGACGTGCTTCTCCTCACGTTGCCAATCATTGCGGCCACAGCCGTGGCGGGAGTATTTTTGGTGGTATATCGCCGACAAGGGTTCTTGTTGTTCCAAAAGCTCATGAAAGGACTAGTCGGCATTGTCTTGTACGCCATATTGATACCGGCATTTGGCTTGTGGGGTCTAGTCATCCAGGGGATCGTCCTCTCGGCGCTTCTCTTTGCCATCGTCTATGTATACATGGTCAGGTCAAAGCTTGATGTCAGTCTCAATTGGAAGTATCTAACCAGCTATGATGACGTGGACAAAGAATTCCTGCATAATTTTTTCTCAGACGTGAGACGGGTCATAGGGAGATGGTTGCCAAAACGTTCTGCTGACAATATATGAATCAGATTTCCATAATGCAAGGCCGGCTTTCCGCGCCACAGGGCACACGGCTTCAGTTTTTCCCCGAAAAATGGGAAGCGGAATTTGTGGTTGCCAAACAGCTTGGATTTGATGCCATCGAATGGTTTGTGGACCGGGATATTGCCGGATTTGATCCGATCGAGGACATCTGGGCTCGGCCTGAAATTATTTCCCGCATTGATGCGAGCGCTCGAACAGTGCCGATAAGTTCGGTCGATTGTGGAAGGTATAAGCTCTTTGGTCCGGAAGCATCTGCGTCAATAGGTATGTTTAAGATGTTTATACCGCTTGTGGCGCCACGTTTGTCTACTAAAACTCTTTCAGTGCCACTTCTGGAAGATCAGGCACCAGCTACTCCAGATGAGAGGGCTGACGCTCATAAATCAATTTCAATGATTGCTAAAGTGGCCAAAGAACATGAACTGAAGATTGCACTCGAAACAGAAATGCCTGCAGAAGAGTTGGCGGCATTTACCGACTCATTTTCTGAAAAAAATGTCGGCGTTTCGTATGATGTTGGCAATTGCACGTCGTATGGCTTCAATTGTGTACGTGATATCAAGACGCTTGGTGCGCGAATTTTCGAGGTTCATCTCAAAGACCGCAAGGTTGGTAGTACGCAGTCCCTACTTCTGGGTACAGGGGACGCTGATTTTAAGGGTTGTTTTGCGGCGCTGAAAGCTATAGGATACACAGGTATCTACACCATCCAGGCATGGCGTGGAACAGATTACCTTAAAGATGCGCAGGATCAGTTGAGATTTGTTACTTCCACTATTTCATCACTATGAAAACCACTAAAGATATTTTTTCATTACACGGTAAAGTCATCATCATAACGGGTGGCGCTGGCTTTCTGGGCCTCTCCTATGCTGAAGCGCTTGGAAAGATGGGGGCGCATGTTGTCGTATGGGATGCGAAAGATGAGCAGGGAATGCGACAAGCTCAGCAGGTACTTCTCAAGAAAAAAGTGAAGGCCGACGTCGAGTCAGTCGATATTACTGACGAAAAAAGTGTCCGGCACGCCGTTCGAGCAATCATTAAAAAGTATACGAAGATCGATGTACTCATCAACAATGCAGCAATGAATCCGGCAGTTGGTAGTGCTGATTCCGCTTCGCAGTTTGCTCCCTATGAGAAGTACCCAATCGATCTATGGGAAAAGGAATTGCGCGTCAATCTCACGGGTACCATGATTTGTACAAAATCTGTCGCCACGTACATGATCAAACAGCGATCCGGTTCGATCATTAACATCGGTTCCGATGTTTCGGTCGTCGCCCATGATCATCGGGTGTACAATGATCCGTCAGAGAAGCGCTTCAAGTCGGTCGCATATTCAACGACAAAGTCGGCCCTTCTTGGCTTTACTAGACAGTGGGCGGCCCGTCTCGGTATGTACAACGTTCGTATTAATACATTTTCCCCGACGGGAGTACAGACTCCTGCCCAAGACAAGGCATTTGTAAAACGGTATGGTGATATGACGATGTTTGGGCGCATGGCGACACCGCAGGACTATGTCGGCGCGATAGCATTTTTGTCATCTGATGCGTCAGAGTTCATGACTGGCCAAAATCTAGTGGTTGATGGAGGTAAGACCGCCTGGTAATGACGCATAAAAAAAGCGCCAAGGACATGCCTTGGGGCTGTGGAACCGAAGCCAATCAGAATTCGAGAGAGCGGCCCTGCGCGGTCAGGAGGAGCTCGCATACCTCGCGGATGGCATGATCGCCGCCTGCGCGGGTGGTAACGATGTCAACCTTTTTGCGCAGATATTCATGGCCGTCGCGTACCGTGACGGATACGCCAGCAAACTCGAGCGCCTGGAGGTCATTGAGATCATCGCCCATATACAAGACGTTTGCAGGCCGAAGATCCAACTCTTCCATGACACGTTTCAGAATCTCCAGTTTACCTTGCCCGTCGGCAACTTTTTGGTGGCAAAGGATCTTGAGTTTTTCGCATCGCCGCAGGACTACCGGATTGGCTTCTTTGGAGATGACACAAGCGTGGATGCCCGCCTTGGCAAGCATATTGTACCCGAGCCCGTCCTTGCGGCTGCAGCGGACGCTCTCGGTGCCGTGCTCATCCACCATGACGGTTCCATCGGTGTGAATGCCGTCAAAGTCGGTGGCGAAGAGTTTGACCAGCTTGAGCTTCCGCTCCAGCATAGCTGTAATAATCGTCGGTTGTGGTGCGATCATACGTTCAGTTTCTGTTCGGTTGTTGTGTGCAGTTATTACTGTAAGATTTACTGCAATCTAACAGTAAAATGCGAGCTTGTCAATTGGTTTAAATTGCTGATTCCAAGTATACAATTACAGCGCTAGGTGCGTTTTATGGCATTTCGTATTGAGGCAAGCAGTTTGAGTATGTGTAGTTTTAAAAAAATGTGTTTAATACGATATCGCCACTCATTTTTTCGTATGAGTGACACCATTCGGGTGTATTCATGGGACATATCAGTTGCACGTGCTGGAACTGCTTTTGTCGTGTAAAACAAACCGCCAATATTTGGTCCCAAAATATCAACTGTAAATGGTCTCGGCTCCAGCCCCGCTTCTTTGACGTAAGGTAAAAGGGTAGTTGGGCTGTAGTAGTACAGATGGGCATTCTGGAGCTGTATGTCGCCCAGGAACTTTTTGTATCGTTCAATGTTTGGAACTTCAATATATAATGCTCCCTGTGGTTTGAGATGCGAAGCAAGTTTCTGCAGAATTTCCTTCGGATTGGCGAGATGTTCAAGTACGTGTGCAAGGATGATCAGGTCAAACTTTTCTTGTGCCGGGACATCATCAATAGTTCCGACATTCAAATCCATGCCAAGAGAGCGCCCCTTTGCTACCAGGTCTGGTCCCAAATCAAAACCGAGCACGCGGGCTCCTTTTTTGAAAAAAGGATAGAGATTCCATCCGCCGGCGCAGCCAATCTCTAGAATGTTTATGATTGGCGCTTTTATGTGCGAGGCAATGTACTCGTATCTCTTTTTTGAATATCGGTCTTGATAATATCCGGTGATATCCTCCACACGTGCAGGAGTGTTGTGGTCGTACAGTTTGCGGTAAAAATCTGATGAATAGAACCATGAGTATGCTTTTTGGGTCATGCGAGGCATGCTTTGGATGAGACCGCACAATGTGCATATCACCGTCTGTTGTTTGATCCTATATCGATCATACGCGCCAATGATTGCAAACGACGTCTTTCCACACAGGCATGGCACATGTTCGTATGCAATATCGCCGCGGTCGGTCATGTCGTTTAGTTTGTTGCGCAGGGCAACTTGCTCAGGGCTGAGCACTACGTATGGCGGGTAGGTTGTACTAAAATAAAATGGGAGGCTGGTTATTTTTTTCATGGAAATCAGTTAATCCACGCCATTATTTTTTCAAGCGAATTCTTTGTATATATATACTCATCCTGGGTGTATTGCTTCTCAAGACGGCCTTCTCGCCAATCGATGACCAGTTTTTCAAATTCATGCAGGGTGTGAACGAATGCATGTATGCCATATGACTCTTTCGCCATATCCACCATTTCAAGTTTCAAAAAGTTTACAAAAATTGAGTCCTTATTCATGATAATAGGAATGAAGTTTGTCGTAGTGCTGTCGGCAATATATAGGTCAGAAATCCCTATAATTTCGAAATTGTTTGTTTCTTTGCCGTATATTTTTACGCCACGTGACGCAAGGTGCCTGTATAGATTTTTATCTTCAGCCGGATGAATTTTGAGGTGGAAATCGTATTGATCCTTTGGTAGAACTGACCACAGGCCAGTAAATATACTCTCAACATACCGGTACTGTTCTTCGTCACTCAAGAAGGTGACATCCTTTGTATTATAGGGAGATGAAAATACAATTATATTTTTCTTGTGCATATCGAACCCATGAATCCGGGCGAGTTTTTCTCTGGGTCCGGCGTCCTTTGCCAAGTCTTTACTCATTTTTTCTGCTAGAAAGAAATCTAGATAGCCGACCACTGTTATTTTGCGCAAAGGAACCCCGCGACCCGCTACATAATCCCGTGTTTGACCGTTTATTACCCCAAATTTTTTTGCAGAGCCGCTGCCAATGGTTCTCTTGGCGACATCAAGACGTGACCCGATGACGCATGCCAAGAGTATTTTTCTACAGTATTCATACAATGGCTTGCCATAACGAAACACAAGTCTCCTGAATATATTTGATGAAACGTATTGCGGTCCTACCTGCTGTCCTGGTGCCACAACTGCCCATTGTAGGACGAGGGTATCCGCACCTTTTTTCTGGGCTTCTCGCAATACATAATTGAGCGGGAAACCGCAGTCATTGATGCTCACAATCTTTCGTATATCGCCAGAGGCATACAAACGACGGATTTCATGCTTATATATGCGGGCCTGTCTGAGTTCCTCATAGAAAGGAATATGGCGTGTCAAGAAATTGGGCGTTGGCCGCGGGACTACCAGTGTGTGCAGGGAACGTTCTGTGCAATACCGGATCATTTCTTGCTGGTACTTACCCCGATTGAGCGGAAGAAGTAAAAAAGATACGTCGTACTTTTGTTCTAGGAAAGGTGTCAATTTTTCGAAATAACGTACGCTTCCAATATAATGTGGAATACATATGAGCCGAGGTTTGCGTGTAGATGCGGTCATGGAGATGGTTTACCAGTAGTATTTGTATGTTAAAATAGCACACACAATAAGAAATTGAAACCTATGAAGAAAGAATATCTCAGCGTGGTTTATTCGACAGACAGAACGCCGAAAACAGCGTACCCGCTCCAGCTGGCCACATATCTCATGAAGCGATTTCGTCTTGATCGGCAAGGATCTATTCTCGAGGTTGGTAGTGGTCGTGGGGATTTTATAAATGCATTTCATGCTATTGGCATGAGCGCATCTGCGATAGACAGGGAAGAGAGTGCATCAACAGACCGAGGCGTACAATTCAAGAAAACGGACCTTGAAACCGAACCGATACCGTTTTCTGATAATTCTTTTGACGTGGTATATCACAAATCAGTTCTTGAGCATTTTTACAGACCAGATCATATTATGTCCGAAAGCCTCCGTGTGCTCAAGCCGGGTGGCAAGCTTATTTTTCTGGTACCTGATTGGGAGAGTCAGTACAAGACGTTTTACGAAGATGTTACCCACTGTCGACCGTATACGGTCAATGCGATTCGCGATCTATTGATGATGAATGGAATGCAAGATAGTGGGGCGGAAAAATTTTACCAGTTACCCGTTGTGTGGGCATTCCCGATATTGAAAGCCGTCAATAGGGTATTACGAATTTTTATTCCCACTCTCGCTGCTCGAAAACTGACCTCGTTGACCGGCATAAAATATTTTCGCTGGTCAGTAGAACTGATGATATTGGGCTACGGCACGAAACCGTGATAGGTTTTTATATTTTAGGCCAGCGGGCAGGATCCACTTGGTCTGGTATATTAAGTGCCAAGTGCTCCAACTGGCGAACGATATCTATCGGCAATGGACCGGCCTCGAGGGCGCTGATTGCTTTTTTTATGTTGCCAATCTTATTGCTACCAATCAATGATGATGAAATGGATGGATTATTAAGCGCAAAACGGATGGCCAATGTCGGTAGGTCAGCGCCTATTTCGCGCGCGATTGCTTCGATCTCATCAATGGTGCGTTGCAAACCTTCTAGACCAGCGGGTAGCTTCGTTCTCAAGGTGGTAAGAGAGCCTTTGAGTAAAACCGATCTGTTTATGATTCCAACACCAGCTTTCTGTGCTGCAGGGAATACGCAAGGATCCATTCGTTGATCAGGAACATTGTAGGCAACCTGTATGACATCAAAAAGGGATGAATTAATGGCCGCGAGGGGCGACTCTTCACCTCGCGTTGAAACTCCAGTGAAGCGAATTTTCCCTGATTGTTTGAGACCTTTCAATATTCCTGTCAATTCGCCTCGTTCGATATCTTTGACACTTGGTCCATGCAGCATCAGGATAGGTAGAGCGTCTACTTGTAATTTCGCCAAACTTTCATTGACTTGGGCTGTTATTTTCTGAGTAAGTTCAGGCAGGGGATATGTTTCGCCTTTTTCTAAAAACTGAGCGCATTTTGTTTCTACAATAATATTGGGATCTTTGAGAATTCCCGACTTACCGATACGTTCTTCAGCCACGCCGTAATAGCTGGCGGTATCAAAAAGAGTAATGCCGAGGTCGACTGACTGTTTGAGAAGATCAATCGCTTCAGCTTCGGACGGCAGGGGACGTTCACCAAGTCCATATGAAAAACCAATTTCCGCAGTTCCCAGTCCGATGCGGGAAACCTTGAGTCCGGTGCGTCCGAGCGTGGAGTAGGTCATCATAAGACTAATTCAGCGAGGCATTCGTCGATGACTGTCACACCTTCGATAAGCGCGGCATCGGGTATAGTGAGCGGAGGGCCGATTTTTATTGATTCTCGTCCTGTATGGACCATAAGAAGGCCTTTTTGCATCGCCCGTTCACAAATGCGGGTCGCGAGCTCGCTCATGGGCGCGCCCTTGGTGTCCTCAATAATAAGCGCGGCCACCATACCTGTTCCCAAGACTCGGGCAATAACGTTCGGGTATTTCATTTTAAGCTTGGTGAGTTCTTTGTGTAGGATCTTTCCTTTGCGTCCAGCCTCTGCGACAAGTCCATTTTTCTCAAAATAATTGAGTGTCGCCAGACCAGCCGCGCATCCGAGCGGCTGCGCGGAGTGCGTGCTCGACATCGAACCAAAAGCGGGAATATCAAGAATGTCCTTACGGCCGATGACTGCAGAGATAGGGAAGCCGCTGCCGAGAGCTTTTCCGAGGCATAGCAGATCGGGGGTTACGCCGTAATGCTGATAACAGAACAATTTTCCTGTGCGGCCGAACCCTGATTGAATTTCGTCGAACATGACCAGCATGCCGTGCTTCTTGGCGAATGCGGTAAGCGCCTGAATATACGCTTTTGGATAGAGTATCGCGCCCCATCCTTGGTACGACTCAACCGCAAATCCTATAACCTTTTTCATGTTCACCCCGCTCTTTTCGAGGGCATGCATATCCTTTTCAAAATGTTTTTTCCAATCATACCCTTTGTTTTCATGCTTCCATGGATACGGGAACGGGACGTGGTGTATGTTCGGATCGGCGTGACCGATCCATGCGGATGAGTCTGGACGGCCGCGAAGCATCTCGGCGCCCATGGTTCGTCCGTGCATGCTTCCGGTAAATGAAATAATGCCGACGCGGTCGGGGGAAGTCTGCTGACCGTAGAGACGCATCAGTTTGAGGGCACACTCGGACGCCTCGGTTCCCGATGAAACAAGAAATGCTTTTTCACAAAACGCTGGTGTAAACTCAACAAGTTTTTTGAGAAATTGAGTGCGGATGTCGCTCGCAAATGTGTAGGTATGAACCAATGGTCTCTTGAGCTGGGTTTGTATAGCTTTGATGACGTCGGGGTTTGCGTGCCCTGCGTTGGCCACAAAAATAGTTGAGGTAAAATCAATCCAGCAGTTGCCGCGCTTGTCGAACACCTGAAAATTTTTTGCTTTATCCCAAACTATCGGCAATTGGCCGTGCATCGATCGTGACTCGTATTTTTCGAGCTGGTTGAAAATGTCGGCAGTCCCCGGTGCTGGAATTGCGGTCTTGATCCTGCGGTATTTTGTGCTGACGGCGGGTACGCGTGCCGGCTTTTTTGAAAAATCTGAGTGGGCCATTATTTTTTTGGAAAATTCTTTTTTAAATATTCGTAAATATCCCAGGCCGTTTTCTCAAGATTATATTCCGTGAACCTAAAATCTTCCTTCGAGTCAATCTCGCCAGTATCAGGGCTGGTATACGCCAGAATTTTTGGGCCATGCAAGCTCGATGAGTCTATAATATGTTTTGTCACGAGGATGTCAACATACCCGTCTGGCTGGTAAACGGGCGGGAATGTTTGTCGCGGAAGATCATAATATTCCGGACGAGGATCGTCTGGAAAAAGTCCGGTAAAGTGCCCATCTTGTATGCCGAATAGTTTGTATGGAGATTCACGAATCTCGTGACCAGAGCGCAGTGATGTCGAGGATGCCGATTTTTGTAAGAGCCCAATGGCTTCTTCGATATGTCGGGGATCGCGCAGTGGAGTTGTCGGACGCAGATAAATGAGATAGTCGGGGTGGTGTTTTTCGTGCGCGCTGAACCATTCAAGGACGTGTTTTATAACATCAATGTCTTTCGACGTATCAGTGGCATATTCAGCTGGTCGAAGAAAAGGAACTTCAGCCCCATAGTGTCTTGCAATCTCGGCGATTTCCTCATTGTCGGTGCTTACAATGACGCGTTCGATCCCTGAGGCCAATTTTGCGGCCGCAATGGAATAAGCAATCAGGGGATAGCCGGCGAGCGGGTACACATTCTTTTTTGGTACACCCTTTGATCCACCGCGGGCAGGAATGAGCGCAATGACTTTGTGCTTTGCTTTTTGTTTTGGCTTCATAGTGAGGGATTATAGCTGGTGCAGGGGGGAAATACAAAGGTCGGTATTATGTTTGACATGGTACATTTATTATGTTAGGCTTTTTTTGAATTAAAAGCAGGAGTTGTCCTGTCTTCATTGAAATTCACGGGTGTACAACCTCTTCATATCCACATGCAAAAACGGAGGTAGTTATCAAAAAATTCTTATTTGTCGCAAAAGACATGGGCTCGGCAAATGTTACGTGCCCGCTTGCGGTCAAATGCCGTGAGCAAGGGCACGATGTCGTCGTGATTGCCGAAGGTCTAGCTGCCGGTATATTTGAAAAAGCCGGTTTCAACCTGTACTTCAAGGGCACAGTGAACTTCGCTGATGAGCCGTTCACGATTGATGCGTACTCGGTGCTGCGGAAGATCAAACCGAATGTTGTCGTGACTGGGCTTGGTAGCCCAATTAATCTCGAGCAACAGTTTGGCCTCGTTGCAAACGAACTGAGCATTAAACTCATCGAATGCATTGACTTCTGGTGTGGCGTCAACCGTTCCACTGCGAATCCTTACGGGGTACTGGTGTTGGATGAGTATGATGCGAGACTTACGCACCAACTGCATCCTGCGGCGGGGAAGCTTGTCGTCGGCAATCCTGGCGTTCCTCAATCGGGCTCAATTATCCCGGCTCCGGAAATCGCCGATCTTCGCACGGAGTTTACGACGGTGTACACCTATGTTGGTGGTGGCGAACGGACGGCGGACGAGATTGAGTTCTTGATCGCTTGCCTCAAGCTAACTACTGGCAACTGGTGTCTCATCCCACGTTTCCACCCGAAACATGCCAAACGCGAGGTTCCTGGTACTGGTCGTACCTACGGCGACATCTGGACGAAAATGTTTGCTCCGCTTGGTTCTCGCGTCGTATATCTGCCGGCAATTAGCAAGTCAGACCCGATCGTCATTGCAAGCGATGCGACGTTCTCAAGCTGGAGTACACTCCTCACCACTTCGGCACACGCGGGAAAAGTCACTGCGTCGCTTTGGGTGCCTTCGGCCCGCGATGAACTCAAGGAGCTAACAGGTCTCGATCAAGTCCCTGTCGTCGAGTTGGGGTGCTGCCACTCCCTCACGGAGCCAGTTGACCTGTCCGGTCTGACACCTCCGGCGGCTAACAACATCGCGAAACTGAAGCCGTATAATGTGGAAATGGCATACAAAGCTTTGATGCATTTCGTCGCTGACCCGGTTCAACCTTAACCGAAATCTGTTCCTTTCCCAGCCCGCGCCGGCAACACCGCGCGGGTTTTTTGTATAAAAAATCCGGCAGAGGACTGGGCCTCTGCCGGTTGTTTGAACGTTTCATCACCAGTCAACCTGGAGGTGTACGCATCCAGGCGGCCCCAACGTCGGGACGCGAGAGACGCCGTACACGGCGCAGCTTCTTTGCGACCTCTTCCTCGCCGGGGTAAATGACGATCTGGCCGTTGCCTTTCACGACATAGAGTTCCTTGACCGCCTTGAAGAGGCGACCAAACTCCGCCGGCTCCAGCGAGCTTGCCTGATCTGATCCGAACATCCCGCGTTCGAGCGTGATGTGAACTTCGATCATGCATGCGCCCATGGCAGCTGCCGCATACACCGGCATGATGCCACTGAGGTGGCTGGAGAACCCGATAGGAACATTGAATGTGCGTGCCAGAGTTTCGATGCCATTGAGGTTGACCATGGACAGAAGTTCGTCGCCGTGCTCAGTACCTTTGGGATAGACGCTGGTGCAGTGCAGGATGACGAGTTCGTCGCTGCCGAGAACATCAACTGCCGCGCGAACGCCATTGAGGTCGGTCATTCCCGTCGAGAGGATAACTGGTTTTCCAGTCTTGCTCACCGCGGCCAAGAGTTCATCGTCTTCGTTACAGGCCGAGGCAATCTTGTGGCAAGGAAGATTGAAGGGAGTCATCCGGGCAAATGCCTGAGTGTCCCAGCACGAGGTCAGCCAAAGGATGCCTCGAACTTCGCAATGGCGACTGATTTCGTGGTACTCGTCCGTGGTGAACTCGAGAATCCGTTTGAGGTCACCGTTGGTCGTGTTTTCGAAGTCAGACTGCATGAGCCGTGCGACAGCGGAAGGCGAAAGAACTCCGCGTGCGATGCCATTTTCGATCATGGACCGCGGGACTGGACGCGCTTTTCCAAGTTCTCCCTGCGAATACACGACTTCGACCGTGCGAGTTTGAAACTTCACCGCATCGGCACCGGCTTCTGCAGCCGCGTCGATGAGTTGCTTGGCGATTTGTAGGTCGCCGTTGTGATTGATGCCGATCTCTGCAATGGTGAAGCAGGGATAACCGGGGCCAACAGCTCGGCCGCCGATGTTAATGATCTTCATGTTGTTTCCTTGGGTGGGGGGGTTCTAGCTAAATCTATCGACTCAAGGAGTGAGTCTGCCATAAAGCTAACATGACCCTCCAGATGTGGCACTATTGACACAAGAAAATATGTATTTTACTTTTTTTCTAACCAAATCCAGAAATATCTCTGACCTTCTCCTTCGGATTTGATCAGGGTGAGCGGAAGATTTTTGATCAATTTGTTGGCATCAGCAACAGAAAAGGAAGGCCCGTAGAACCAATTTTTTTTGCTTGTCGGTAATCCGCGAAGTTGTATTTTTGCGATACCGCCTGGGCGGAGTACGCGGGAGATTTCGGCTATGTTTTTCGTGACAGTCTCAACATCAGGCATATGTTGAAAAACAATAAATGAAAAGACAAAATCAAATGAAGCATTTGCAAACGGAAAGCTGGTTCCATCAGTTGCCTTGAAGGAAATATTTTTTGCTGACACCAGTCGCTGGCTACCCTTGTGCACCATCTCCTCCGAGATGTCGACAGCCGAGACCGTTCTGAAATTTTTCGAAAGGAATTCTGTGATACGGCCGATGCCACACCCTATTTCCATGGCATCTTTGGTATTGAATGGAGACAGGCGCGAGGCGAGCAGGGAATCACCCCCAATGAGCTGTTCATAGTCTTTCATGCCCGAGGTCCTGAATTGCTCCTCGGTGATACCTTCGCCATAGTCGGTCATGACAAAATAAGCTGCGTTTTTCTCGGCCAAGCCGTTCCATTTTTTCTTGCTGTCGACCAGCTTTTCAGTTGGTACAAAACTATTGATTATCTTGCGGATCCATATTTTGACAGTCTGCATAGGTGTGCGCTATTGTATCATGGCATTCATGAATGTCACCTCTATGGCATCTCACACACCTACGACCGAGCTGACTGTGTGCACGGTATCTTTCGGTCAACAGGATATTGTTGAAGCGAATATTGCGTTCGCAAAACGCCTCAATCC